>JAPLMG010000275.1 GCA_026387165.1 Candidatus Omnitrophota bacterium | reverse complement strand
TAGGAAACCTATGCTCTATCCATCTGAGCTACGGGGGCAGTAAAATCAAGTCACCATGTCACCCGTAAAAGCTTCTACGTGTGACTTGGTGACCTTGTGACTTGGTGACCTTGTGACTTGGTGACCTTTTAGTTCAACAATACTCATCCTTAATGAGCGAGGTTACCGGATAGCCCTTCAGTTTCTCGCGGCCTTTGAGCGGCAAAAGCTCTATTACGAACGCGATGCCTGCGCCCTTGCCGCCCATCTTTTCTACAAGTCCCGCCACGGCTGACACTGTTCCGCCTGTAGCTAAGAGATCATCCACTATCAATACTCTAGATCCCTTAGCAAAAGCGTCCTGGTGTATCTCGAGAGTATCCTGCCCGTATTCGAGGTCGTATGTTACGCTGTGCGTCTTAGCGGGAAGCTTGCCTTTTTTTCTCACAGGCACCATCCCGAGGCCCATCTTATAAGCGATAGCCGCTCCAAAAATAAAGCCTCTGGCCTCAACGCTCAAGACCACATCTATTTTTTTATCTTTGTATTCATTCGCAATTCTGTCGATCGCCGCGGCAAATGCAAGGCTATCCTGTAGCAGTGTTGTAATGTCTTTAAATATTATGCCTTCTTTCGGAAAGTTGGGGATGTCGCGGACATGTTTCTTCAAATCTATCATTTCATACCTGCCTTGTAGCCTTCCTTCTCCTGCTGGACCATCATCTCGCGGATCTTCTTCATGGCGGCCGACTCTATCTGGCGCACCCTCTCCCTCGTTATCCCGAAATGCTTGGCGGTATCTCTTAAAGTGTGCGGCACTCCGTCTTTAAGGCCAAAACGCAAACTTAAGATCTTGCGCTCGCGTTTCGACATCTTTTCGAGAAGCCCTTTGATCCTCTCCTGCATCAGAAAGTTGGAAAGCCCGTCAACTGCCGAGATTATGCTCTCGTCCTCTATCAGGTTCATGAACTCGGTCGTGCCCTCTTCACCTATGGGCGCGTTGAGGCTCGATATCCCGGTCATCATCTTATGCAATAGCTTCACCCTCTTCATAGGAAGACGCATCTTCTTCGATATCTCGGCAAGCCTGGGTTTTCTCTTCAATGCGCTCGTAAGGTGTTCCGTCGTCTTCTTAAAACGCGACATCATCTCGGTAATGTAAACAGGGATCCTGACGGTCTTGCCCTGATTAGCGATGGAGCGCGATATATACTGGCGTATCCACCAGGCGGCGTAGGTAGAGAATCTGTAGCCCCTCTTATGGTTGAACTTCTCAACCGCCTTCATGAGGCCCATGTTACCCTCTTCGATAAGATCGAGAATCGAGACGCCGAGGCCGGAATATCGCTTGGCAATATTGATGACGAGCCGAAGATTGGACTGTATCATCTTAGCCCGCGCCAGCTTGTCGCCCCTCTTTATCTTCTTGGCAAGATCCACCTCTTCTTCCGCTGTGAGAAGAGCGATATTTTTTATGTCCTTTAGATATGACCTTATCGGATCCATTTTTTTAGCTTGTTGGGTTTGTCGGGTTTATAGCGTTTATAGTGTTAACTCAATAAACACAATCAACGCTAAAAACACAATAAACTAAAGTCATTTATTCCCGGTTTCAACCGCCGCCTGCGCCGCTGCCAGACGGGCGATCGGGACTCTGAACGGAGAACAGCTCACGTAGTTCATCCCCACCCTGTGGCAGAACTTAACGCTGTCCGGATCTCCGCCGTGTTCGCCGCATATGCCGATCTTCAAGTCTTTGCGCACAGACCGGCCGCGGTCTATACCCATCTTTATCAGCTCGCCTATTCCGTCCTGGTCTATCGTCTGGAACGGGTCGGCGGGCAGTATCTTTGAATTAATGTAATCGGGCAGGAAGCTTCCGATATCATCGCGGCTGAACCCGAATCCCATCTGCGTAAGGTCGTTCGTACCGAACGAGAAGAACTCGGCTGACCTGGCCATCTCTGCCGCAGTCAAAGCAGCGCGCGGTATCTCTATCATCGTCCCGTACATGAAATCCAGCTTCTTCAGCCCGAACTTCAATAAAACCTCTTTGTATACTTTGTCCACTATCACCTTCTGGTGATCAAGTTCCGCCCTGGCGCAGGTAACGGGCACCATTATCTCGGGCTTTGCCTTCCCGCCTGCTTTGATTATCTGGGCGGCGGCTTCCAATATGGCTCTAACCTGCATCTCCGTAATCTCCGGATACGTAACTCCCAAACGCACACCGCGGTGCCCTAACATAGGATTATTCTCAGCCAGAGACTCCGCGCGTTTATGAAGCTCACTCATGTCTACGCCGAGCTCCCGGGCAAGCGCCTTCAACTTGTCTTCGCTGTGCGGAACGAACTCGTGCAGCGGCGGATCGAGCAGCCTTATTGTAACCGGATAGCCTTTCATCGCCTCAATGGTAGCCTTCATGTCTTTCTTAACGAACGGGAAGAGCTCATCCAGCGCCTTGCGGCGCTCGGCGACAGTTTTAGACATGATCATCTTGCGTAAAAGGAAGAGCGGCTTATCGCTCCCCTCCCCGTAGAACATATGCTCCGTCCTGAAAAGCCCTATGCCTTCGGCGCCAAACTTCAGAGCCTGGGCGGCATCCTTCGGAGTGTCGGCATTTGTACGGACATTCATGGTCCGCACTTTATCTACGAGCTTCATGAGCTCGGTATAAGATTTGTTCTCCTCGATATTTATGTCGACGAGCGGAAGCTTACCCTGATAGACAAGCCCCGTAGTCCCGTTCAGGCATATCCAGTCGCCCTCTTTGACAGTAGCGCCCTTCTTAGTTGTAAGCGACTTTTCGTCATCGCCGATCTCCATGTCGCTGCACCCGACGATACAGCACTTGCCCCACCCCCGCGCGACGAGCGCCGCGTGAGACGTCATGCCGCCCTTAGATGTAAGGATAGCCTGGGCCTTATGCATTCCGTCAACGTCCTCCGGCGAAGTCTCTTCGCGGACCAATATCACTTTTTCTCCCCTGGCGGCCCATTCGACAGCGTCCTTCGACATGAATACTGCTCTACCGACCGCTCCGCCCGGGCCCGCGGGTAACCCCTTGGCTATCGGCGGTGTAGCAAGCTCGGCCTTCGGATCTATCATGGGAAGCAATAACTCAACGAGCTGATTTGGCGCTACGCGCATCACCGCTGTCTTGGCATCGATCAGCTTCTCTTTGTACATGTCTACAGCCATGCGGACCGCGGAGACACCGTTACGTTTCCCGACGCGGCACTGCAGCATAAAAAGCGTGCCTCGCTCGATGGTGAACTCGATATCCTGCATGTCATGATAATGTTTCTCGAGCCTTAAGCGTATACTGTCGAGCTCCTTATAGAGCTTCGGCATTATTTTGCTCAACGTGGATAGAGACCTGCTCTGATCATTCTTTGAATAATCGTTTATCGGTGACGGCGTACGTATGCCGGCCACGACGTCTTCGCCCTGAGCGTTGACTAAATATTCGCCATAAAACTGATTCTCGCCATTTCCGGGATTGCGGCTGAAGGCAACTCCCGTGGCGCAGTCATCGCCCATGTTGCCGAATACCATCGACTGCACGGTGACGGCGGTGCCCCACTCGTCCGGGATCCTTTCAATGCGGCGGTATTCTATAGCGCGCTTTCCGTTCCAGCTCGAGAAGACCGCGCCCACTCCACCCCAAAGCTGTTCCCGGGCATCATCCGGAAATGGTTTCCCGAGAAGATCTTTAATGGTCTTCTTGAAATCCGCTACCAGCGCTTTAAGATCCGACGCTGTAAGGTCCGTGTCCGATCTATACCCCTTTGAATGTTTAATCTTTTCTAATTTCTCATCAAGGACCTTACGTATACCCTTGCCGCCTTTCGGCTCAATGCCGGCGGCCTTCTCCATGACAACATCGGAGTACATCATGATGAGGCGCCGATATGCGTCATAGACGAATCTTTCATTTCCAGTCAACGCGATGAACCCGGCGATAGTCTTCTCCGTCAATCCGACGTTCAATACCGTCTCCATCATTCCGGGCATCGACTTGCGCGCGCCCGACCTTACCGAAACGAGCAGCGGATTCTTCGCGTCCCCGAACGACTTACCCATAAGCTTCTCTATCTTAAGGAGCGCCGCGGCGACCTGGCCCTTGAGTTCTTTAGGGTATGACTTGCCATTTTTATAGTAATATACGCAAACATCCGTAGTTATCGTAAATCCCGGAGGGACCGGTAATCTTAATTTAGGATGGCCCGCCATCTCCGCAAGGTTGGCGCCCTTGCCTCCGAGAAGATTCTTCATCGATTCATTTCCGTCGGCCTTCCCCCCGCCGAAGGAGTAAACGTACTTCTTCGCAATACTGCCCATTTCTACTGCCTCCCCTTTCATATTTTAATGACAAATGTCAAAACACAAATGACAATTGAATGTCAAATGTCAAAGCATAAATGACAAAATTATTATTTTGAAATTTGGATTTTGGATTTCATTTGTCATTTGGATTTTGTCATTTGTCATTTTAGTTTCTCCGCTAAAAACTCCTTGACCATTCCAACTGCGATACGGTCCTGGATCATTGTGTCGCGGTCACGGACAGTGACCTTGTTGTCGCTCAAACTATCGACATCTACGGTAATACAATAAGGTGTTCCTATTTCGTCCTGCCTCCGATAGAGCCTTCCTATCGAAGCGGTATCATCGTACATTGCCTTAAAACTCTTCTTCAGGTCATTCGTTATATCTTTTGCCAACTTCACTATCTCGGGCCTGTTCCTTAAGAGCGGAAGCACCGCGGCTTTTATAGGAGCCAGAGCCTTGTGAATTGCCAGGCTGACCCTCTTTTGGTCTTTTACCTTCTCTTCTCTGTATGAGTCAACTAAGAACGCGAGGATCGAACGGTCTATCCCGCCCGAGGGCTCGATAACGTAGGGCACGTAACGCTCTTTCGTTTCGTCGTCGTAGTACTCAAGGTTTTGTCCGCTCAACTTCATGTGCTGCTTGAGGTCAAAGTCCGTCCTATTAGCTATGCCCTCCAACTCCGACCAGCCGAACGGGAAATTATACTCAATGTCCGTGCACGCCTTCGCGTAATGGGCAAGCTCATCTTTAGCGTGTTCTCGTTTCTTTAGATTCTCTTTTTTAATACCAAATTTTGTATACCAATTAAATCTCTCATCTACCCACTTATGATACCACTCTTCGTCCGTTCCGGGCTTCACGAAAAACTCTATCTCCATCTGTTCAAATTCTCTGGAGCGGAAGGTAAAGTTTCCGGTTGTAACTTCGTTGCGGAAAGACTTTCCTATCTGGGCGATGCCGAAAGGGATCTTCCTGCGCATCGAGTTTACTACATTGACAAAATTTACAAAGATGCCCTGGGCCGTTTCAGGCCTCATATATGTGACGCTTAGATCGGATTTAACCGGGCCAAGATTCGTTTTTAACATCAGATTGAACTGGTGTGCTCCTGTTAATTCACCTCCACAAAGAGGACATTTCTTATCTTTACCGATGGACTCTATTTTATGACGTTTGTTGCAGGACTTGCATTCTACAAGCGTATCCTCGAAGTTAGACACGTGTCCGGAAGCAATCCATACGGAAGGGTGCATCAGAATAGAGGCGTCGAGGCCTTCAACATCATCGCGTTCAAATACGTTCGAACGCCACCATGCCTCTTTAAGATTCCTTTTGAGCTCGGCTCCGAGCGGTCCATAGTCCCAGGTGCTTGCCAATCCGCCGTAGATCTCGCTCGACTGAAATATAAAGCCCCGCCTTTTACAGAGCGAGACTATCTTTTCCATCAAATCCTGTTGTGGCTGCATAATTATCGGCTATCCTAACACAAGGTTCACTCAAAATCAAGTCAAAATGGAGTAGAGTGAAAATCTCGGTCTTCCTGCCGCCTTCGCATCTCGATAAAACTTTTCTGTTTCTGTGCTTAACTGATCACGGGTCCTGCCACCAAACCCTAAGCCGAAGTTATGTTTCGCACAAATATGATAAAAATCTTATAGGAAAAATGTTCCCCCACACCCAGCTCTATAATAGCGTTGATATAGCACGGCTGGGTGTGGGGTCGATCTTTTGTTCAGTCGAAAAACGGGAACCTGCGGAACTCGGGCCCATGGAAGGGCCCTCAAATCCTCCTTCGCATTCAACCAGCGATATGCTCAGTGCTTCGGAGAGATTTCGCCGAAGCAATCAGTAGTAATACTACTGAATGCGAAGGCGAACATCCTCGGTTCTTTTAATTATGTAAAAATACTTAAATATAACCGTTTTTCTCCTTCACAAAAGACCCAACATTTTTATTGTGCTTCACATAACTTCGGCTTAGGTTTCCGGCTGTTCACAAAATCCTTTGTACTTTCCGACCTAACGATTACTCTTCGAACCGAATAATTTTATCCAACCCCTATTTGAGTAATTTTTCGCTCAATGGCGATGGCGGACCTTGCGGCGCTCGCCCACTACTATATCGAAAACTCTAGCAGGTGGACCTCGCGGGGTTGTTGCCGAAGCGGCGTTAAAAATTTTGATACCTTATGGCAATACAGAAAGGCCGGACAAACTGCTCAGGCTATATATGGTTGGCAGGTTGGACGGACATCAAAATTTTTCCGAATAAATTGGTATGCCTAATACAATTTATGTCCGCTGAGGCAACAACCCCGCGAGGTTCACGCCTGCCCACGATAGGCGGGCGCCGCAAGGTCCGCCATCCGCTTGAAGCGAAAAAATTACTCGGGCCAACCCTCTTTGCCCACTAAAGGGACGAACGTGCAGGCGCAGATATCGCTCGCCCTCGTAGTCCGTCCTATTCTCTCTACCAATGTTAATGCCTGACCGAATCCGCCGCGGTCGACAGGTATGACGAGTGAGCCCCCGTCCTTTAATTGCTTCACAAGGCTCTCTGGAATATCTGGAGCGCCGGCAGTTACTACGATGCCGTCATACGGCGCGAACTCGCTCCATCCGAGCGTGCCGTCTCCCACCTTAATGTGAATATTCTTGTAACCGAGCGAGCTTAATACTTTGGACGCCTTATCGGCTAAATCTTTAAACCTCTCTACGGAGTAGACCTCCCCGGCTATCTCTCCCAGGATCGCCGCCTGATAACCGCTGCCGGTGCCGATCTCCAGGACTTTCTCCCCGCCTTTTAGTTTAAGGCACTCGGTCATTAACGCTACCATGTACGGCTGAGATATGGTCTGGTTTTCGCCTATCGGCAGAGGGTAATCGTTGTAAGCGTTCTGCCGCAATTCTTGCGGCACAAACTCATGCCTGGGCACTTTCCGGAACGCTTCGAGGACTTTGCTTTCAGATATATTCCGCGGGATAAGCTGCTCGATGACCATCGCGGCCCTCAGCTTATCAAAATCGATGGATATTGAATGTCTCATCTACCCGCCATCTTGATCAGGAAAGACAGAAATCTTATTGTGTCAAATATCGGTTTTATCTTACTCGTCTCGTTCCGGTAGACTGTCTTGACAGGAACAGACTCTATCTTAAATCCCTTCCTTGCCGCTTTAAGAAGGATCTCCGACTCTATCTCAAAGTTCGAGAACTCAAATTTTATGCTTTCGAGGACATTCCTCTTTACCAGCTTAAATCCGCACTGGGTATCGGGAATGTCCTGTCCGCACATATTCGATATTACGCGCGACATTATCCTGTTGGTGATCTTTCTTGTGAATGGCATGGAAGAGGTGTCCAGCATCCTGTTCCCTATAACTATATCGGCGCCCGTTTCAGCCATCTTATCGAAAAAATTATCTACATCACCCGTCGCATGCTGGCCGTCGCCGTCCATGATCAGGACCGCGTCAAAGTCTTCCCCCAGGATACGGCCGAAGCCTTCCATTAAAGACGCGCCCTTCCCTTTATTCTTATCGTGCGCGATCACCACTGCGCCCTGGAGAGCGGCTATACCGGCAGTCTCATCCGTCGAGCCGTCGTCCACAACATAGACCGTCAGCCCCCGGCCCTTCAGCTCTTTCGTTATGGCGCCGATGGTCCCGGCTTCGTTATATGATGGTATTAGTACGCAATTCCTCATGGCTCGGGTTCCAAAAATTCCTGAAGACGTACCACTGTCCCGGGTATCTCTTCACATAAGATTCTATAACCGGTAAATATTTTCCCATGATGCCCTTAATAGCGCTGTCTTCATCGCCCGCCGCTTCCGGCCCTCCGGGCCCAAGGCCCGTAGAGGCCTCCGGCAATATAGGTTTTTCAAAAGCAAAGGTAAAGGTATCATCGCCATTTCTGGTTATAAAGCTGGGCACTATCGCCGCGCCCGTTCTATAACTTAACGCGGCAGGCCCTTTAGGCATTGACGCGACAGGCTTGCCGAAAAAGATCGCGGGCAATCCATTAATAGAAAAGTCTCTGTCCCCGAGGAGCGCGAGAAGCTCGTTATTCTTAAGCGCTTTGTAGCAGCCCCTCAAAGACGCGCCGAACTCTATCGATTTCAGCTTCCCCATAGCCCGCTGTGCTTTGAAAAAATCATTTATCCTGACATTCCGGTGCGTTAATACCACCGCATTGATAGGATAGCCGAGCGTTCCCATCGCGAATGCTCCCAGCTCCCAATTACCTAAATGAGCCGAAAGTATAATAACGCCCTTGCCGTATTTCAGCGCGTCTTCTATATTGGACAGGCCCTCCATCTTTATAAATCTTTTTACGTATTCGGCGTCCATCTTTGAGAACCTGAAAAAATCCACCAGGTATTTGGCAAAGTTCCTGAATACATCCTTCGCCGCCTGCCTCAGCCCGTCATCCCGGGAAGGCCCGGCGAGGATCGTTTTGAGATTCTCCGTTACGGAGAATCTCTCTCTGAAGCCGAGGCAGTAATGGATATCCGCCAGGGCGACAGCCACCCGGTAAGAAAGCTTTAACGGAAGATTGAGGGCCAGGACCTGTCCTATCCTGTATAGGATGTAAAATATCACTTCGCTATCTCCAGCATCAATCGGGCTATTGATCCGGCGCTGTCTGGCTTTGAGAGGGACTTCGCCTTGTCGCTCATTATCTTCAGTTTGTTTTTGTTATACAGGAGCTCTTCGAGGACTATAACAACATCGGCGGGATTCTGTCCCCTTACGGCCACGCCTTCGTTCAATAAAAATTTGGTATTCATCGCTTCCTGTCCGGGGAGAGGATTCACGATGAGCATCGGCAGCCCCCTGGCAAGAGCCTCGGCTGTCGTAATGCCTCCGGGCTTAGTAACTATGACCGTCGATATATGCATCAGCTCGTCTATATTACCGGCGAACGACAGGACCACCGTCTTTTTTTTAAAATTGCGCTTGCGGCTCTCGAGCCATCTGAATAATCTTTTATTGGTGCCGCAGGCTATTATCATCTGTAACGGAAGCCCGGACCTGTCCAGTAGATTAACAAGCTCTTTTATGGGCCCCAGGCCTTGCGTGCCGCCCATGATCAAAGCTGTAGCGACATTCGGCTCTAAAGACATAGCCTTGAATATCTCTTTCTTGCCGGGACTGTTCCGGAACTTCGCGTCTATGGGGATCCCGTATGGCATGATCCTGTCGGGATCCACGCCGTTATCGATAAGCTTCTTGCCGGTCTCCTCTGACGGCACTATGTATCTATCCACCTTATCGAATATCCAATATGAGTGCGGAGCGTAATCGGTCAAAACGCCGATGAGCGGGATGTTCACATCAAATGTCTTTTTATTATCGGCGATGAGGCCGCAGGGAAACGCCTGTGTGCAGATGACGCCGTCCGGCTTGAATTCATCGAGCAGGGCTTTCAGTTTTCCGGTATTGGAGCGGTGTATTATATCTCTAAGCCTGTGAACGCTCTTCATCACCTTCGGATTATCGTAGAGATATTCCCATATCTCCGGGGTCCTCTTAACAACGCTCATGTATGTAGTGTTTATTACCCTCTCCAGAATAGGATTGGTATAGTTGAAAGAGTTTATGTTCAGTGTTTTGGTGTCCGGATCCAGCGCGTGAAGAGCGCGCTCTATCGAGAGGCTGGCGCAATGGTGGCCCGAATCTTCCGATATGTATAAAAGCAGTATCTTCTTCTTTGCCATATTCACTCTATGATAGCTATCGATTGCCCCACAAGGGCGCTGTCACCTTCGCCGACTAAGAGCTCTTTTATCTTTCCCTCCAAGGGGCTCGGCATGCTGAAGATACTTGCCTTGTCTACTCCTTCGGCCAAAGAGGGGAGTTTAATATCTATCATTAATGTCGTCCTCTACAGACTATGTGTAGCGGTGCCGGTGAATATGTGCGCCGCTTCCTGGAATATTTCAGATAATGTCGGATGGCCGTGTATGACATGCGCCCAATCTTTTATATTCACCCCTGTAGACCTGGCAAGGCAGGCCTCGCCGATAAGATCGCATGCCCCTTCACCGAATATCTCGACGCCCAATATATTACCGTTCGGATCACCTATCATCTTAATGAAACCTTCGCTCTTACCCATGATACAGGCCTTGCCCGAAGCAAGATACGGAAACTTTGCTATTCTTAGATCAGGGTACTTCGAGCGCGCCTCTTCCTCATTAAGTCCTATGCTCGCTATTTCGGGATCCGTCCATATGCAGTTGGGCACGTTGGAATAATCCGCGCTCCTGGCACTTCCCATGATATTATCGCATGCCACCATGCCGTCATAAGACGCTTTGTGCGCTAATAAAGGCCCTGCGACACAATCTCCGATAGCATAGATATTCTTTACGGACGTTCGTAAATTATCGTCGACAACTATAACGCCCTTCTCCGTCTTAATTCCCAGGGCCTCGAGTCCAATGCCCTCGGTATTAGGCCTGCGCCCCACCGCTACAAGAATCTTTTGGGATCCGAACACTTCGTCATTGCGAGGCCCGAAGGGCCGAAGCAATCCCGCTTTTAAAGAGATTGCTTCGGTCCTGCTTCGGCTTCGCCTCGCAGTCCCTCGCAATGACGAGTCTGCGCTTAGCTTAAATTTCGTGGATGTACAAACCTCTATGCCTCTTTTTTTGAATAGAGTCTCCATCTTTCTTGAGACTTCCTTAGACTGCGTTGCAAGTATCCTGTCGAGAAGCTCCACTATCGTAACTTTGGAACCGAGCGCATTAAATAGACCGGCAAATTCGCACCCTATGACGCCGCCGCCCACTATCGTTATATTCTTCGGTATCTCTTTAAGATCAAGGATACCGTCACTTGAACATGCATCAACCTCGTCCAATGTAACGTCCGGGATCGGCATTGGCCGGGAACCGGCCGCAATTATAATATGTTTCGCGCTGATATCTTCCCCATTAACGGCCACGGTATCGGCAGATTTGATCTTCGCCGTGCCTTTTACCAGCTCGATCTTATTTGCTCTGAATAGTGTTTCGATACCCGTTCTTAAGCGCGTAACTATCAGGTCTTTGCGCGCTACGATAGCGGGAAAATTCGCCGAGACACCTGAAACTTCTATGCCGTATTCTTTGGATCTTTTTATAATGGAGAGTATCGATGCCGAATGGAGCATCGCTTTTGTGGGTATGCAGCCTCTATTCAGGCAGGCGCCGCCAAGGAGGTCTTTTTCTATAACACAAACTTTTAATTTCAGGCGGGAGGCGTAAAGGGCCGCTGCATAACCGCCCGGCCCCGATCCAATGATTACGAGGTCATAGCTTTTCATATTAAAAATTTGTCATTGCGAGGCCGCGAAGCGGCCGAAGCAATCTCTATTTAAACTTCTAATGGCCTCTGCCGACTTCAAAAATGCCGCTTTCTCATCCTGTGATAATTCTAATTCAACTATCTTTTCTATTCCCGCCCTCCCTATCCTGCACGGGACTCCTATGCATAGATCTTTCAGGGAATATTCGCCCTCAAGATATGCTGACGCGGTAACCGTCTCTTTTTTATCGTTAAGTATGATATCGACCATTTTAAACACAGCGGCGCTCGGCGAATAAAAAGCGCTTCCTGAGCCGAGAAGCGAGACTATCTCAGCTCCGCGGTCGCACGTCCTATTCACTATCGCCTCAAGTTTTCCGCGCTCCATGATATCGGTCACCGGCTTGCCGCCAACTTTGGTCTTTGAAATCAGCGGGACCATGGTGTCGCCATGGCTTCCAAGAATGCAGGTTTCGACCGAAGACCTTGGCACGCCGAGCTCACTTGCTATTAAATATATAAATCTGGAGCCGTCCAAAAGACCGGCCATACCGATCACTCTGTTTCTGGGAAAGCCCGTAACTTTATATGTGAGGTATGTCATCACATCTAACGGGTTCGTCACTACTATTATGATCGATTTAGGCGCGTGGGCCTTGACCTTTAGAGCGACGTCCTTTATTATCGCGGCATTCTTTGCCACAAGCTCGTCCCGGGTCATACCCGGCTTTCTCGGTAAACCCGCCGTAATAACGACTATATCCGAATCTTTTATATCCTCGTAATTATCCGTTCCTGTAATATTTCTTTCGTGGCCTACTACCGGCGAGGCGTCAAGAAGGTCAAAGGCCTTGCCTTTCGCCATGTCTTTCAGGATATCTACCAGAACAACGTCAGCAAGCCCGCTTTCTAAAACCCGCTGCGCGAGAGTTGCGCCGACCGCTCCGGCACCGATTATGGAAACTTTCATATCTCAATTCCTAAACAATAAATTTCAACTAATTTCTACGAATTTCTATCAATTTCTATCGAATTGAAACTTATGGAAACTTGTAGAAATTTATAGAAATTTGTCGTTCTGCGCTCTATCCGATGATCTTACGTATAATCGCATCCGCCATTTCTCGCGTTCCGACCGCGGCAGGATCGTCTCTCTTCTCTTTCATGTCGTAGGTAACGAACTTTCTTTCTCTTATGACCGAAGCGACCGCATCCTCCAAAACTTCGGCCTTCTTCTCCTCGCCTATATATTTAAGCATCAGTACGGCCGATAGTATTATCGCTGTGGGGTTCGTCTTATTCATACCTTTATATTTTGGGGCGCTGCCGTGAGTGGGTTCAAATACGGCGATACCGTCGCCGATATTGGCCCCGGGCGCTACGCCTAATCCGCCTACGAGCCCCGCCGCAAGATCCGAAATTATATCGCCATAAAGATTCGGCAGGACCAGCACGTCGTAATCCTCGGGCTTCCGGACGAGCTGCATGCACATGTTGTCCACTATCCTGTCCTCAAAGGCTATCCTGCCTTCATAGCCCTTGGCCACCTCCCGGGCCACCTCAAGGAACAGTCCGTCCGTAAATTTCATGATATTCGCCTTATGGACGGCCGTGACAAGTTTCCTGTTATTCTTTAGCGCGTACTCGAAAGCGAATTTTACTATCCTCTCTGTGCCCTCAACAGAGATGGGTTTTATACTTATGGCAGAGTTCGGCTTTATAATCTTCCCACTCATCTTCTCAAGGGTAGCTATAAGATCTTTGGTATCTTTAAGCCCCTCCTCGAATTCTATGCCCGCATAAAGGTCTTCGGTATTCTCCCTGACGATAACGAGATCTATCTTGTCGTATTTGGAACGCACCCCCTCATACGTCTTGCATGGCCTTAAACAGGCATACAGGTCGAGCGTCTTTCTCAGCTCCACATTTACGCTTCTGAAACCCGTGCCCACCGGTGTCGTGATGGGGCCCTTTATGGCCACCTTATTCTTTCTTATGGAATCGAGAGTACGCGCCGGCAGAGGCGTCTTGCACTTTTCTATTGTCCCAAGGCCCGCTTCCATAACATCCCATTTAATGTCGAGCCCTAACGCGTCCACGCATCTCTTTGCCGCATCGGCAAGTTCCGGCCCTATGCCATCGCCCGGGATCAGCGTGATATTATATTTACTCATTGAATGAAAATCCCCCGTATTTTTTAAAATGCTCTATGACCCCGCCGTCCTCCAGAAGCTTCTTCATAACGAACGGTATCGGCTTTACATCGAAGACCAGCCCCTTGCTGACATCCTTTAATTTTCCTTTTTCTATATCAATCTCTATGGTATCTCCGTCATCGATAAATCCCGTATCGCATTCAATGAGCATAAGTCCGATATTGAACGCGTTTCTATAGAATATCCTGGCGAAGCTCTTCGCCGCTACGGCATAGAATCCGGCGGTCTTTAATGACTGTGGGGCCTGCTCCCTCGATGAACCGCACCCGAAGTTTTCGCCGGCCACAAGTATATCACCCTTCTTGACGCGCGCGGCAAATTCAGGATCTATGTCCTCAAAGATATGTTCGCAAAGCTCCTTAGGGTCCTGGATTCTGAACTTATATCGCCCGGAGATAACGTAATCGGTGTTAATATTGTCCTGCACCTTCAATCTTCTCGCAAAGTGCTGGGTAAGGACCGGAGCCTTCACCTCTTCGGCATCCATCTTTTTTCTTGTGACTTTGTCCCTCGGCTTCGCTCGGGATGATCCCGGGGATGGTGAGCCTGTCGAACCATGACCTTGTGACTTTGTGGCCTTTTTCATATTAATTTCTTCCTGTATTCTCTGGGGTCAGATATCTTTCCGCTGATCGCCGAAGCGGCAACTGTCGCCGGCGAGGCAAGGTAGATGAATGAATTCGGATTGCCCATCCTGCCTTTGAAATTCCTGTTCGCGGTGGATATCGCTACCTCGCCGTCAGCCAAGACACCGTTATGCGTGCCTACGCACGGCCCGCAGCCCGGCCCTACCACAACGCAGCCTGCCTCTATGAATATATCGATCAGGCCCTTCTTTGAAGCTTCAAGAAATATCTTTCTTGAAGCTGGCGCTATGATGAACTTCACTTCCGGATTGACCTTATTTCTCTTCAATACTTTTGCCGCGATCTCCAGATCCTCAAACCGGCCGTTGGTGCATGTGCCCAGATATGCCTGGTCTATTCTTTGCTCAATAAGCTCTTCGACGTCCGAAACATTATCGACCGCGTGCGGCTTGGCTATTTGCGGCGATAACTTCGATACGTCATACTCCTTCACCGCCGCATACCGCGCGCCGGGATCCGCATAGACGGGGTTCGGCGCCCTCTTCGACTTTCCGGCAACCCACTTCAATACTTTATTATCGGCCTCCATTATACCTATCTTGGCCCCTATCTCGACGGCCATATTCGATATCGTCAGACGGGCGTCCACGCTTAAAGAAGATATGGTTTCGCCGTAAAACTCTACCGATTTATATGTAGCGCCGTTAGAGCCTATATCCTTAGCGATATGTAAGATTATATCTTTCGAGTAGACACCGGCAGGCAGCTTGCCTTTTACGGTGACCTTGATCGTTTCAGGAACCTTAAACCAGTTCTTGCCGCTTGCCAGCGTAATGGCTATATCCGTCGATCCCGCGCCGGTAGAAAATACGTTTATCGCGCCGTAAGTACATGTGTGTGAATCGGCCCCGAGCACAAGGTCGCCGCAGGTAACATGGCCATATTGAGGAATGATTTGGTGGCATACGCCGCAGCCGATATCGTATAGCTCCAGATCAAAGGCCCCGGCAAACTCCCTCATCTTCTTGTGTATCTCGGATACGCCTATATTGGGGCTTGGCGCGGAGTGGTCAATTACCATGCGGAATTTCTCCGGGTCAAACGCTTTTTTGACACCCAGTTTTTTGAAACTGTCGATTATGATTGAGCTTGTTCCGTCCTGCCCGAAGCAGAAGTCGACATCGCAGACCGCCGAAAGCATGCCCTGAGCGAAGTCGAAGGGCGGGCATCCATAAACAATCCTCGTCTGGATTCCCGCTTGCGCGGGAATGACAGACAGGCTAACTTGGACAGCAGTGATTTCAAATCACAATTTTAAAAATTTGACATTTGGTCATTGGAGCTTTATTCGTTATTGAAACATTGGACATCGGTCATTCTAAACATAGTTTAGTATTTTATGCATTCGAATTTAACCATTTTTCCAACCTATCCATTCCCTTCTCAATGACCGCCATGCTTGTCGCAAAACTAAGACGAATGAACGAGTCGGCGCCGAATGGCTCACCCGGTATTACGGCCACCTTCGCCTCGTCGAGTAACCTATTCGCTATTTTAGCCGAGCTCTCTTTCAAATTCGAGATATCGCAGAAGACATAAAAAGCGCCTTCCGGCTTAATGCAGGATATATTCTTCATCTTATTTAACCGCGAAACCATCAGATCGCGCCTCTTCTGGAATTCCGCCCTCATATCCAGGATGAACTTCTGATCGCTTTCCAATCCGGCAAGCGTAGCTTTTTGGCTTATGGAGCAAGGGTTAGAGGTCGCATGACTCTGCACATTGGCTATGGCCTTCATAATATCGATAGGTCCCGCGGCGTAACCTATGCGCCAGCCGGTCATGGAATAGCTCTTTGAAACTCCGTTCACTGTTATCGTAAGGCCGTGTATATCAGGCCCGAGCGAACCTATGGAAACGTACGGCTTATTATCATAGACTAATTTTTCATATATCTCATCGCTTATCACGAAGAATTTGTGCTTCACGGCAAGCGCCGCTATCATCTTTAACTCTTCAAGCCCGTATAAAGAGCCGGTCGGATTTGACGGGCTGTTGAGTATAAGGCATTTTGTATTTTTAGTGATCTTTGAGGCAAGGCCTTTTTCGGTAACTTTAAAATTATTCTTAAGATCCGTATTGACAAATACGCTTTTTGCCTCGGCAAGATTCACCATCGCCGGGTAGCTTAGCCAGTAAGGCGCGGGTATAATAACCTCATCACCTTTCTCGCATATCGCCTGGAATATGTTGTAGAGCGAGTGCTTGGCGCCGTTAGATACCACAATCTGGGCCGGCGAATAGTCTAAGTTATTATCCTGCTTGAATTTCCTCGAGATAGCTTCCCGCAGCTCCAGCATACCGCTTGACGGCGTATACTTCGTAAACCCCTCGTTTATAGCCTTTATAGCGGCCTGCTTTATAAAGTCCGGCGTAT
The DNA here is from genome assembly GCA_026387165.1 of Candidatus Omnitrophota bacterium. Classification (GTDB taxonomy): domain Bacteria; phylum Omnitrophota; class Gorgyraeia; order 2-01-FULL-45-10; family 2-01-FULL-45-10; genus 2-01-FULL-45-10. The sequence goes on along the minus strand of JAPLMG010000275.1, from coordinate 3,365 downwards.
CAAAGTCCGGTTCCCCTGCGGCAAAACTGACTACGTCGATGCCTTCTTTAGCCATCGACTTCGCCTTAGAAGTTATCTCTAAAGTGACCGATTCCCCTATGTCCGACACTCTTTTAGCAAGCTTCATACGCCTCCTCAATTATCAATATTAGAGTCCCTGCCTGACTGCCGCTGCGCAGAGTTCATGCAGGCAGGTATATTATAATACATCCCGTCGAAAACTCAAGGGGAAAATCAGGAATTACAGGCAGGCGTGGACCTTGCGGGGAAGTTGCCTCAGCGGACATAAATTGGATTAGGCATACCAATTTATTCGGACAAATTTTGATGGCCGTCCAACCTGCCAACCATATATAGCTTGAGCAGTTTGTCCGGCCTTTCTATATTGCCATAATGTATCAAAATTTGTAACGCCGCTTCGGCAACTTCCCCGCAAGGTCCGCCTGCCCTGAAGATGTGCCGTAAAACCTAAGCTTTCGTTATGTGACGCACAATAAAAATGTTAGGTCTTTTGTGAAGGAGAAAAACGGTTAAAAAGGGCCGAGGATGTCCGCCCTCGTTTGACGGTATGCGGTCCCGCCTTTAGGCGGGATGAGGCCCCGTTTAGGGGCCGAGTTCCGCAGGCCCCCGTTTTTCGACTGAACAAAAGACCGACCTCAAGCTTCATTGTGAGGGGAACATTTTTCCTGCCACCTTATTAGGTGGCCTTGTGCGGAACATAACAAGGCTTAGGTTTCGAGATGCAGGGGATGGGGATAACAAAAAGCGCGTGGTGAATGTCACCACGCGCTTGAAATACTTGAGACGACGAAAGACTATCTGTCACCGCGTTTGCGGAAGAGGCCTCTTAAGTTCTTCATGAAGTTTGGCTTGTTCGAAATCTTCTTATCCTCGCTCTTCGCTCTCTCAGCCCTCTTCTCTTCGGCAAGAGTAGGCTTGGACTTGGAGATCGGCTTTGCCCTCAATTCTTCCTTTTTGATATCTTCCTTATGCTTGGCTTCGAGAGCCTTCGCGTCGCCATCAGCATCCGCGGCGCCATCAGCCTTTGGCTCTTCAGGCTTCGCCTTCTCTTTCTTCTTTTTTGGCAGCTTTTCTATGATCTTTCTCTCTGTTAGCTCCAGGATGACCATATCCGCGCCGTCACCGCGCCTAAAACCCAATGGTATTATGCGCGTATAACCGCTCGTTCTGGATTTAAAAAGCGGCGCGATATCCTTAAAAAGCCTCATAACGAGGTCTCTGTCCTGAAGTATGTCGTAGGCGCGCCTTCTGGAAAATACGGAGTCTGTCTTGGTCAGGGTTATCAGGCGCTCGACGAGTTTTCGGGACTCTTTCGCGCGGCCCTTAGTAGTCTCTATTCTTTCGTGCTTCAGCAGATTTCGGGCCATATTCCGCATAAAAGCTTTTCTATGGCTCGTCATCATCCCAAGTTTTGCGTTTCCTTTATGGTGTCTCATCCCGCACCTTCTCCTGTTCCCGCATCTCCTTTAAGAAGGTGCGGGGCTCATTTTATTTGGACACTTCTTTCTCTTTCTTGGCGCTCTCGACCTTCATCCCAAGCGACAATCCCATATCCACTATAACTTTCTTTATTTCAGCCAGGGACTTCTTGCCAAAGTTCCTGTATTGAAGCATATCGAGTTCTGACCGCCTTACCAGATCGCCTATCGTCTTTATCCTCGCCTCTTTTAAGCAATTTGAGCTTCTCACGGACAGTTCCAATTCCGATATCGGGACCTTCATCTTCTCTTTCAGTAATTTCTGCTCCTCGGTCTCCTCAGGACTTTCTTCTTCTTCCGGCAATTTTCCGAAGTTGACGAATACATCGAGATGCCTCTGCAGTATATTCGACGCGTAAAGGAGCGCCTCTTTCGGAGCTATCGCCCCATTGGTCCACACTTCCAGGATCAGTTTATCGTAATCAGTTATCTGGCCGACTCTTGTGTTCTCTACGTCAAAATTTACCCTTCTCACAGGAGTGAATATAGAGTCTATCGCTATCACCCCGATGGGCTGACCCTCCTTCTTATTCCTGTCGGCAGGTACATAGCCCCTGCCCCGCGCAACCTGCATCTCTATCTTCAAGTTGGCATCTTTGGTCAAAGTACAGATGTGCAGATCCGGATTTATTACCTCTACCGTTTCATTTATCTTGATATTCTTTGCGGTAAATTCGCCCTTTTTGCTCACGTCTATATATATCGGCCTGGGAGTCTTAAAGTGTGATCTTAAGACCAGCTTCTTTATGTTCAGTATGATCTGGGGAACGTCCTCTACGACGCCTTTGATCGTGGAGAACTCGTGGTAAACGCCGTCTATCTTGATGCTTGTAACGGCGGCCCCCTCGATCGATGATATGAGGACTCTCCTCAAAGAATTTCCTACCGTCATGCCGTATCCGCGTTCGAACGGTTCCGCTATGAATTTGCCGTATTCCGGCGTTGCGGTAGACTCATCAAGAATGAGCTTCTTCGGCATTTCGAAATTCTTCATGCTTATACCCATTTTTCTCTCCTTATTGTATACGTTTAATTCCTACGAAGCCCCACCCGATTTCTACGGGTTAAATGGCGGAGTAGAATTACTTGGAATACAACTCGACTATCAGCTGTTCCTGTATCTGGAACCCGATGTCTTCCTTCTTCGGCATATCCACTATCTTGGCTTTCAGATCGGTCTTATCAACATCTAACCACTTCGGTATGACCCTGTCCGTGAGAGACTCTCTTCTATCCTTAATGGCCTTTGCCATCGTTTCTTTCTTCGCTTTAATAGCCACCTCTTCGCCTGTCTTCACGGTATACGACGGTATATCGACTCTTCTTTTATTGACATAGACATGTCCGTGCTGAACAAGCTCTCTGGCTTCGGATCTGGAGGACGCGAAATTGGTCCTGAATATAACGTTATCTAATCTGCGCTCCAACAGCTGCAACAGCGTCAGGCCCGTAACGCCCTTGGCTTTCTCCGCGATCCTGAAACAGTGCCTGAACTGCTTCTCTAATACGCCGTATATCCTTTTAACCTTCTGCTTCTCTCTAAGCTGAGTGCCGTAGTTGGATGTCTTTTTGCGGATCTGGTTCTGTCCGTGCTGCCCGGGCGGAAATGACCTGCGCGACAAAGCGCACTTCTCTGTTGAACAGCGCGTGCCCTTTAAAAATAGTTTGACCCCTTCTCTTCTGCAAAGCCTGCATGAGGGCCCTGTATATCGTGCCATTACACTCTCCTTCTCTTCGGCGGACGGCAGCCATTATGGGGTATCGGGGTGACATCCCTTATAGCCCTCACGGTGATACCGGCGGCTTGTATAGAACGTATAGCTGATTCTCTTCCCGCGCCGGGACCTTTTACGTATACCTCCACCT
>JAPLMG010000028.1 GCA_026387165.1 Candidatus Omnitrophota bacterium | reverse complement strand
TCCTTGCTTTATCATCAATAAGTCTGCCCCCCAACCAAATCCCGTTAGCTCTTAATGTGCGTATTACCTGGGTATAAGTCAGCGGTTCTATATCAGCGGAATTACCTGCTAATTCCGCGATCGCGTCGGTTATTCTTTTGAAAGTCGGCTTTTTGCCATGCTCTTCTATTTTTTTAATTAACCTCCTGATCAATATCCCTCTTTTGATCTGTTTCGGAGTGATCTTTTTTGGTTTCCCATCCCGGTTAACGGGCTTCGGCTGATCTTCCGCCGACTGTTTGAGCCAGCGCTTGCCCAGGTCGCTGCCCGGCTCAAGCGGGCTCTTCGGCGGTGTTTCGCCGGGTTTCGCGATGCGCGGCAAGCTTTCTGCCGCAACATCTGTCGCTCTCTTCCTCGCATATACGAAATATCCGTTAACAGGCGCCGGCTCTTTCCTGACACCGCTGTATCCGATATCCGAAAGCGCCTTCGCGTAAGGCGCGTCGCTTGTAAAATGCAGCTGCAATCCGCCGCTTTTCAATATCCTGTCGGATTCTCTCAAGGCTTCTTTCGCGATATGTTCGGGCGCGGTCAACTGCTCAAGAAACCTTATGCTCAATATGATATCGGCCCACTGCTTAGCGATCTTTTGTGATTCCTCCGGCGGGAATATTTTTCCGTCTAGGCCGTTATGCCTCTTTGCCATCTCTATTGCTACGGGAGAAACCTCTATCCCCACGACATCCATCCCAAATTCCTCTTTTAGATACCTCAATATCCTCCCATCGCCGCAGCCGATTTCCAACAGCCTCTTCCCCTTAAGCTCTCCGCCGCAAAGCTCTCTCAATTTATCGATCACATGCTGATAAACCGATATTACGCCTTCTTTCGACCATTCAGGCCCCGTGCCGAGGGCTTTAAGCCAGTATTCATCCTCTCCTGAAAATCTCGCGCCTTCTGCCTCCATCTTGCCGGCTGTATGAAGGAGGGCAACAGAAGAATGAGCGTGTAATTTCCCTTTGAAAAGTAGGGTCGGATTCGCAGATTCGCCGCTTGGAGCCGCCGCTCCGGAAACAGGCCTTTTTGGCAAGCGCGCCGTGCTCTTTAACGCATTTCTTACCGCCGCGCTGACAGCATCGCTTCTCTTTTCGTAGTTTCTCAGCGTTCTATCGGTAATTCCGCACACCAGCGCTATCTGACATTTCGTTACACGGAATCCCTCCAGCGCGAGTTGCTTGCTGGCCTCTATGATTTTTTGTGTCAGTTTCTCAGCGCGGTCTTTACACAATGCGGCTTCAGGTTCCCGCCACTCATAAGTTACCGTGAAGGTCTTTTTGCCTTTGCGTAAATCCAACCTGAACCTTCCCGGCCTCTCTTCCGCTATCCCTTCAACAATGATATTCTCGGCCGCCTCTTCGCATATTTCTTTTAATTCTTCCAGAAAACCCGCTTTATTTAATTTTTTAAGGATCCTGATGACCATCCTTGAGACATTGGCTCTTGTCGTATGAAGCATCCTGCCCATCTCTATCTGATTCTCGTCCGCGCGCATATAACTCATGAACATTTGAATGATCTTCTCAAGATGTCCCGGGCAGTATCTTTTTATCGCATCCTCGATGAGTATTTTTACTCCATTATCAAATTTAAAAAGACGAATAGCGTTTAAGAGAACCCTGTGGTTGACTTCGGGGGCTTTTAATATATCTCTGATAAAATATGAAAAGCATAAATTTTCTTCCCCATTCCGGAATATTCTTTCTTTTCCACGAAGCATCGATAATAAATCATCATACCCCTCTTCGTCTTCCCCTGAAGACCTCACGTTAATCTGCGGCCGGCGGGAGAAATTTCGCCATAGCCGTCCTAAAGCGTGATATATAGCCGGACCTGCGTATGATGAAAAGCGGCTGTCTCTGCGCCAATTAAACTTTGCCGCGGCTCTCATGAGAGCCTGAAAACATATTATGTCGACATCTGAATCCAATTTGTTGCCGTCTCTCAGAATTGACATGCGCGGATTCAATTTTATATAAGTTTTACGCAGATGAGGAATTAACCTGATATTAAAGCAGATCAATGCCTTCCATGCGGCGCGATTCCCATTGTATTTCAATTTTCCCAATGCTATCTCTTCATCTTCAGTAAGAAGCCTGCCTTTTTTTTCAAAATCTTCCTTACTGATAATGCTAAAAACCTCTCCCCATTTTTCATAAGTGCCTTTAAATACGTCATCCTCCGACAGAATGGCTTTGCTATCACGTATAAATTCAACAAGTTCAGCGTATGAAACGCTGTGGCCCTTATCACACAATTGGCTGAATAATTCGCTGTTTGTGATGGGCTCCGTCATCAGCGCCGCGAGCGCGTCGGCATGCCATGACCGTTCTATGGTGGACGTGAGATTATTCGCCGTTTCCGGGGACACGGCTTGCGGCGCGCCGTCTCGGGGCGATTCATCGGGAGGCGGCAGATCGCCTATCTCTACGGCGCCGAATTGGCCAGGCCCATTCAAAGGCTGATTTGGCCATGGCCCGGCAGTTTCCTGGCCGGAAGACGGCTCTAAACCCGCCGCCGCGTTCCAGTTTGCCGAACTTAAAATTCCAAGTTTCGCCTGCTCGGCAGGCGGTTCCAATAATTGGGCGTTGTCCCCGGTTCCTGATTCTGTTGGTCGAAGAGGCTTGTAGTACGTGTACACAAAAGGAACGGTTTTGTCGCCGTCTTTTCTTATTCCTATTTCCGTAAATTGCGGCGATTTGAAGCCTTTGGCATTGATAAATTTACCTCTATCTCCATAAACATCAAAGATCATTATGCGGGGATCGTTCAGTTGTTTTAAGTATTCGCCTGCGGATATATTTTTGTTTCCCGATGCTATATATACTGCATCATGGTCAAAATATACAACACCGTCCTCGGCGCATACCCGCAGGCACTCTTCTAACGCGAATATCTTTTTGTACAGATAGACACCGACGTTCTGTCCCATAATCACCAAATCATATTTTTCCCGCAGCGGTATGCCTTTATCAAGATCGCATTTTATATATCTCGATCTCAGCGCCCTGATATATTCCGCGGCCTCCTCGGCGGTTACGGATATATCGTAATATTGAAATCTTTCTACCAGTTCTTCAGGGGCCCTGTATAGCAAATCTTCCTTTGCGGTAGCGGTGATCTCGGCCTTCTCCCGATATTTTTGCATCATGCCAAAAGCCTCAAAGCCTCTGCCGACTCCTAATAATAAGATCTTGACCGGTTTGCCATGGGATTCCCCTACTCTCCGCTCGATCTCTTTACTGATATCGAACTCATTATATAAGTCGAGTGTTTTAAACGATCTATTTATACAGCGCTCATCAAAATATATATTGGGCCCTAATGGGCCGGGTATTGAAGGCCATAAAGAGCCCCGAAGATACTCATCTAAAGGTGCCTCGGCGTTTCCCTGGCCGAGCGCGCCGGGGTCATCGCCGGAACGGGTCTGCGGCGAACCGTTTCGGGACGAGCCATTGGAAGGCGGCAGATCGCCTATCTGCACTGCGCCGGACTGGCCGGGCCTGTTCATTGGCTTATCCAGCCATGGCCCTGAATTGGATGCGCCGTGCTTCCTTAAACCGGCATTGAACATATGGCGCCTCTGAACGAATAAGCTTCTCAGCATACGCAGGCTTTCCGTGGGCATCGCTAAGGTGGACGCTTCCGCGGAGTCGCTCCAGCTTATCGGGACCTCCGCTATATTAAAACCTTTGAGTTTGCTTAAAAGGAGGAGCTCCGTATCAAAAGCGAAGCTTTTGTCCTTAGCGTGCGGCAAGATCGATCCCGCGGCCTCGCGGCTGAATAATTTAAATCCGCGCTGCGTGTCGCTGATGCCCCTTAGCGGCGGGATCAAGAGCTGTACGCACCAGTTGTAAACCTTGCTCGACACCCTTCCGGATAGCGGGACATTCCTCTGCTGGGCTCCCTTTGTCCACCGCGAACCGATAGCCGTACCCGCCTTACCGGCTAAGAGCGGATCGAGCAATAATCCTGCCTGACGTATGTCTGTGGATATATCTAAGTCGGTATAGCCTATATAGTCCGCCCATCCGTCTTTTAACGCGTCCTGTATACCTAATAGGACCGCGCCGCCTTTCTTACCCTTCTTCTCTTCCGGGGAGAGCCTGATGACCTTTACCATATCGGGTTCGGGCGGGAACATCACTCCGTTTCTGGCGTATTCTCTCTGTATTTTTCTCCAAAGCTTATTTACGCTATTGGCCGAGGAATAATACCCCGGACTGGCGTCATCGACCATGTAGAATCTCATCTGAACAAGAGGGTTGGTTTTACGCAAAGTTAATGCCTGAGCTATCTTCTTCCTCAGCGCGTCTTCGCCGAGCGGATTATACTGAGATTTGGGATTAAGCCGCCTCTCTTCCTTATACATGGGTATAATCCAGGCTATATTTACCGGAGTATTGACGGACCTGATGATCTTGAGGGATTCTTCTATCTTCTTTCCTTCCGCTTCGCTGCGCGGACTCATGTTGAATCGGGGGACTTTGAGCCTCCCGCGCAGGTTATTCAGCATGCGCTTCGCGGCCACTCTTACTAACGGCCCCTCGTCTCTCATAATATTCCTGAGGATAGGAATAGCGATATAGCGTATATCCTGCGGGTCGACAAAATTCGCGTAATATTCTATATACGAAGCCTTGCGAACCATTATGGCTAAATCATCTTCAGGCACTTCCACCTTTTCAACAGATGGGGCGATATGCAGTAATTTCAGAATATGCCTGGCCAGAAGCGAGTCGCGCCTGTGCATGAGATAAGACACGAAGATGGTCATGATGTAATCCCAAATCTGCGTTGTCACTACCCTGACCGGCTGGGCCAGTTTATTTATAATCATATAAGTCACAAGTGGAGCAATAGTGAATTTGAATAGCATCACATCCAAGGTTTTTTTAAGTTCTTTTCTCTCCGAGTAATCCTTCACGCGCAGTATCCTGCGGCCGAATGAGGTTGCGCGGGCCCAGACAAGGGATATGATGAATCCCCCCGGAAGTACAACGCCTGTTCTGAACAATTCCTGGATAAAGCCTTGATGTATCACGGGAAGAAGATCCGGGATATTCAAGAGCATATGGGTCAAGACCCCCTGCAAGATACCGAAGAGGCCCATAATGAGGCTTTGGCGCACCCGGATGTCTTTACCATGATTTATGTATTGCCCTACCGCGTCCGCAGTGCCACATATGAAAACACCGGTAATGATATCCAGCATCGCGGCAGGCCAATAAAATATGGCTCCCGGCGGTATGCTTCCTTTTATCTGAACATACCAATCAAGATATCCACCGGCGAAAAGAATAGCTACGGCAATGCCCGCAATCGAAGTAAATGTGAGGACTTTAAATATGCGCTTAACAAATGGAGGCATAACCGCTTTTACCGGCCCGGTAGAAATATCCTTCTGTTCCGGATCATTCGCCGGCTCATCGGTATACTGTTTATCACCCGGAGTAAACCCGGGCCAATCCGCCGCCGCGGCTCCGAGCGCCCCGGGCTCTCTTTTCTCCCTCATAGGCTCCGAAAGCGTGGCTGGTTTAGTCTCTGACTTGGGTTTACGTAATTCTTTGAGCGACCTGTCGGGACCGATAACGGCTTCATACTGACTGACCGATATTGGGGCGGTAAGGAAGCACGGGATAACGGTGTTATCGCCTTCGCGATAAGGACGGTCAAAGCCCAGGTCGATCTTGATACCTTGTTCTTCCATTGGAAGCGTAAGACGATAATCAAAATCCTTCAGGCTTGAGATGGAAGAGAGGACAAACTCGAGCTTCGCTTCGAGCATCTTTTCGTAGGTATCGGAGCGGATATATTGGAACATGGACGGTATCTGCACCGCTGACGAAGCTGCGCCGCGTTCGAAGATCTCCGGATTCGCCCACACCATGTCCTGCGCGGCAAACGCCAGGATCAGAACCGTTGATATTGTCTTTATTATTCTTTTTTTCATCTTTTTTCACATCCGCAGGGCAGGTTAAAACCTGCCCTACTATTAACTATGAACTATCAACTATGTGGATAGCGCGTTCCTGAATGAATACATACCTTTATCGTCCTCGAACGAAACTACAGGCAGATCTACTTCCGAGGCGAATTTTCTTATACCTTCCAGAGATGATTCATTTGTCATTCCTTTTATAACACCGAAAACATTGCGATTCTTTATGCCCGGAATGGACGAAAACTTCCTGAGCACGACCTCTAATTCCTTCGCTTCATCAGGATATGCGACTTTAATCTCATCATAACAGTTGTAACCGCTCAATTCCTCCGCCTCTATCTTGACCAGATCTATCTTCTTATCACCGGCCGCTTTTCTTATAATTCCGTCCAGAATTTGAGCCATGACCGGATTTTTTCCGTAAATCACTATGGTTGAATCATCCAAGACCTGAGTACTCCTTATCGTATACGCGAAATCCCCGGCGGCTGCGCGCTCTAATATGTCGTCGGCATAGAGTACGACTGCTCTGCCCTTAATAGCTTCCGGAGCCGCATCTTGCGTGGAAGGCATCGCGCGGATCATGATCTGGCCGAAAGATATCGCTGCGGCCGCAAGTTCCGGGGGTTGGGCTTCGAGCTTCTCTTCGCCCCCGGAATTTTTTTCCGGATCAGCCGGATCGGTTTTCGGTTCATTTGCTATAACGCCGGCGGCATCTCCGGCATCCATTGCAACCGGTTCCTGCTGACTCGTCTTATACCGTGGTCCGAGAGAGAGCTCTTTTGTAAAATTGCCATTCATCAAGGCCCCGAATACGCGATCCTGCTCGCCGTAAACCAGCTCTATGCCGGTGCTTCCTTGCCTGCCGTTGTATTCTATCAATCTCATTTCCGCGTGGTTAACCCCGCCTATCGGAAGATGGATTCTCAGATAATATATCAGTTCGCCAAAACTAAAATCCGGATTAAGGCCTCCGCTATTAAAGGCCTCGGACACCATAGCTCTGGTCTTCTTGCCGCAGCCCCTTAAGAAGGTATGCGCGTTTATCTTTGGGGGCAGTTCCCGCGGATGCAGGGAATAATACGATTCTCTAAGTTCATGAAAAATGGCGATATCTCTGAATAGTAACACCTTTGACATATAGACCTTACCGCGTTCAGCGAATCCTCGTATATGCTCATTCTCTTCTATCAATATTATCTCCAAGCCGGAGACCGGACTTAAAATATCACCTGTCAGCTTCACCCTCGCCTCCATGCCGTCCTTTGTGTAAAGAATATTGTCATGCTGGTCATAAAAAACAACATGCCCAAGCTCTTCTTTCGCTACAATGCCTTTTCTTATCAGCTCTTTAGCGCCCTTATCGCGGAATAACTTGCCCATAGCTCCCCCTACTTCCGGGGAGCTCACCGGCACGGCGGAAGCGTTACCCATCATCGGGGCCATCACTTCAGATTGCCTTTCTTCTATCTCCTTCAATTTTGAATATGAGCTGGCTAAAAGATCTTCCAGATTATCAAATTGGTCCAAGATCCTTATGCCGTTGTCGGACAACACATATTTACCATCCTCTTTATTCAGGACAAATTTCGCGATAACGGGTAATTTTATCCGGCCGAGGGTATTTAACTTAAGCGCTCCCCCGACCATATAATAGACCGTCCCGGGCAGCGGCGCCTCTCCGCCGCGCTTCCCATATGAGTCTACCATTAAGTCAAAGATGGTCTGCAATCTCATCAGGAAAGACAAGACATCTTTTTCGATTAAATCTGACCTCTCGCATAATGATGATGCGGCTTTTTTGAGTATGTCATTTTGAAATTCGCTTATCACCCCGATATTGCCTTTTATCCCCCGCGTCGCGATATCGTCTGTATAAAAGGCCGCCCTGCCGGGAAGAGAAGGGCCCTTATTATGCATTCCCTGCTTCAACATGAACCACAGGCCGTTGACATTCTTCTTATACAATTCTGTTACGCCGTGAAAACCAAATTCCGCTATCAGCCCGAACTTGCCCTCGGAATCGAACGTCACAAGGTCCGGAAGCCTCGCCGCGCGCTTATGCCTCGTGAAAGAGAGTGGCAGAGCGTCCGATTCTTCATGTCCGGGGGCTAAAAACGGCTCCGCTATAGCTTTTAACGTTTCCGGATCTTCCAATTCCGGCTCAAGGGCCCACGTGCTCCAGCGTTTCGGGGTTCTGGCCAATTGCCGCCCATAGCATTCAAGCAGCCTGGCGCCGCCCACTGCCGCTTTTATGAACCCTATTAACATATTCGGATTTAACTCTTCTTTTAATGATGCCTTAAGCGGTATGCGCGCGGGTACGGGCCTCGCGCCGCGCGCCGCATAATACAAAAGCCGCTCTCCTTCTAATCCCAGTTCCTTTAATTCATTATCTACTAATAAGTTTTCCGATGCCGGGTCAAGCCGGAATACAAAATAATCATCAAGCACTGTCTGATCGTCTTTTGCGCGTATGTGCGCCACGACTATCTGATCATATTCGTCTATCAAAGGAACCCACCTGCCATGGACACCGGCAATTTCGAATTCGCATCTCTCCTTTCCTCCGGCGTTTTTGAGCTCTCTGAGCGGGCCATGCCAATAATCTATCTTGAGGCTTGTGGTGCCGTTCACCGACTTTTCACGGTCCAGAACAAAATTTTGCCATGCAAAATTCGATCTTTTTACATCCGGCCGTTCCTGCACTGTGCCAAGTACCCATGGCGTAAGGATATTATATAAACTGTGAGATAGGATAGCTGCCGGTAAGGCGGTGAATATATTAAGGTTTCCATAGGGCAGGAAGATAAGTAACGAAATGTATATCGAGCGGAATATGATGCCGGCTAAAGTAAGAATATTTAAATCTTTTTTGGTGGGTGGGCCGGATTTAAATACGCCGCCCGTCAGGCGGAATACTTCTTTTGAGTGGCGCATGCGGAAATATACCGCGCTTGCGACACCAAGGCCGGCCAAGGCGCTATTATAAAGGCCGGGCGCGGAAAGGCCGTCTATCGCCAGGCCCAACACGGCGGCGAATAATGCCGATAAAGTAAATTTGTTAAATCCATGGATAAGGCCTGATATAATATTTTCTCTGCCGCCATATTTATTAAGCTCATCGATAGACGTTTTTCTCACATCTTTAAACTTATTATTCTCCGAGGCACGACGAAGAGCCTTTGTAGATATGCCCTTCAAAATATTTAATCTGCCTAGCCGCCGCGCCGCGTTCTGGGCATACCAATAGTGAGTTTTAGTATTTTTAAGAATACGTGCATACCACAATGCCGCTATCATCCTTGAAAAATGTAATGCGGCCGCCGCAGCAAAGATAGAAACAGCTATCGCCGGCGAATGCATAATACATGACAAGCCGCCGATAAAAACACCGCTATAAAAGACTTCCTCCAAACCGCCGAGCGCGGCTATCAGGCGGCCGAACCTTCCGGCGCGCATATTGTAATCTATCAGCGGCCTCAATAGCCGGCTCTCTATCCCTGCCGGCGGCACGGCGTCATCATGTCTGTCATTATCGAGTAATTCCGCGGATAGAGTTTCACCCAATTCCGCTTTTAATATTTCAATTTGCCGGTCTATTACTGCCTCCGTAGCTTCATAAGCCTCCGGAGATGAGCTTCCATGCCGATACAAATATTTCTTTAATTGCTCCAGGATCCTTACAGCGCGTACAGAACCTGTTAAATCTCCGGCAAAACCTATGCGCGCCATGGCGGATATCAATGCAGCCTCATTGTCAATCAATTTTCTCGGGATGATCAACATCCGTTTTAAGGGATCCTTATCCGCAAGGAAGGCGTGCTGAATAGCCTCATCGTCCACCCTTAGCGATCCATCCGGCAGGAGTTCCAGGACATCTCTAAACCCGTCGTATATGGCATTAGGGGCTTCGGGGGGAAGGCTGATCACCACATATAATTCACCCATGCCGGGTGGTATAAGTATCTTCTGACCGTCACTCAACCTTTCATTTAACAAACTGAATTTTTTAATCGAATTGATAAAGGTTTCGACAACCTTTTTTTCTTCCGCTCCTTTACTTATCTTTTTACCGTCTTTAAATCTCAAAACCCGAATTCCTACTTTGCCCGTCTCTTCTTCGGGCTTCACTATTATATGGATATACTCGCCGCCTTTTGAATTCATTGCGCTCCATATAGTAGCGCCGAGTTCTTCCTGTTTCTCGGAGTCAAATAGCGCCGGCACACCTGCTTTCGTCCCACCGGCATAAGAAGCGCTCTTTTTTATGCCGTCTTTATGCTCCCCGCTGATATACAGATCTGTAAAGATGTATTTTAATAATTCTTGCTGCTTCATGCTCAGGTTTCTGTAGCTCTCCAGGCCCTTAAGATTATCCTCAATAGCATCCGACGAAAGCGCTTCTCCTTCTTTATCCGTCAAAAGACGTTTGACCAATATATCTTCTACTACAGCATTAAGCGGTTCAACGTCCTTCCCGTAAAGGGTCAAT
>JAPLMG010000262.1 GCA_026387165.1 Candidatus Omnitrophota bacterium | reverse complement strand
ATCCTTAAAGAGTATCTCCTTATTTATCTTGCCCAAAAGCGTTATCCTCGGCAATCTCTGCGTAACCGCAATAAGAACGGCCTTCTTCAGGTCGCCCCATTCGAACCAATAAATTTTTTCAACATACTTCTCGAGCTCTTCGGAAGTCGAGCCTTTAAGACCCAGGGCTATTACCGTATCGCCCTTCTCTTTAGCTTTTTTGGCGAATATTAAAGGCAGCTCTCCTTCTCCCGCGACTAAACCTATTCTGGCCATATTATTTGTTTGGGTTGTGCCCTGTACCATTCATCCGCCTTTGGCGGATTCAGGTGCAGGGCATGAACCTGAGACAAAACTGAAAGTTTTGTCGAATGGTTCATGGTGTTACGAAGGCGAACATCATTTCCGCTTCCGTAACCACTTCGCCGGCAACTTTGGCGGTCGCTCTAACCTGCAAGACGCTTAGCTTTTTCTTCATGATCTCTACTTCTATTATGAGCTGGTCGCCCGGCACTACGGGTTTTCTGAACTTCGCCTCCTTGATGCTCAAAAAATATGCCATCTTCCCCCGGTTTTCAGGAAGGCTCAGGGCGCCGATGCCTCCGACTTGAGCCATAGCCTCCAATATAAGGACTCCCGGCATTATTGGGTGCTCCGGAAAGTGCCCCTGGAAGAAGGGTTCGTTTATGGTAACGTTCTTTAAGCCTACTATCTTTTTATCGGTAGACTCTATTATCCTGTCGACGAGCAGAAAGGGGTATCTGTGCGGCAATATCTTTTGTATCATATTTATGTCTAGCGGCTTACCTACTATGTCAAACTCCGTATTACCCATTTTTTTCTCCTTCTTATAGCTTAAAGCTTACGGCTTACAGCTTACAGCTTATAGCTTTTTTAACTTCTTCACCAGCTCCATATTAAGAGTATGGCCGCTCTTTACGGCCACGACATGGCCCTCGAGCGGCATGCCTGCGAGACTCAAGTCCCCCATTAGATCGAGCATCTTATGCCTCACATGCTCGTCGGAAAATCTTAGAGCGTTCTTAAAGGGGCCCTTCTTACCCATTATGAGCGTATTGCTGTGATCGGCGCCTCTACCGTACCCCAGCGCCAAAAGGAGGAGCGCTTCTCTTTTCGTGCAAAATGTCCTGGCAGGCGCTATTTCGCGCCTGAATACCTCTCCTGAGATCTCCAGGCTTAAAAACTGGTCTCCTATGCCCGGCTCAGGATATGAAAGAAAGTATGAAATTCTCAGCCCTGAGTGCGGAAATACGGCTAAAAATGAGTCTTTCCCTCCGCACCAGAGAGGGGCCTCTATCACCAGCTTCTGCGCCGGGGCATCCTGCTCTATCACTTCCGCGCGATCGAGCGCCGCCACATAATCCCTGGCGCTTCCATCGAGCCCCGGCAGCTCCCTGCCGCACATCTCCGCCACTATGTTACATATACCGAGGCCGGTAAGGGCGGCCAGAAAGTGCTCCGTCGTCTGGATTTGGGCCTCCCCTGATCCGATAACAGTTCTGCGCCGCTTGAGCGCGCGGCCTTCGATAGAGAGCGACCGTATATTGATAAGCGGCTTACCTGGCAGGTCCGCCCTTATAAAATTTATCCCGCTATTAGCGGGAGCGCCTTTAAGAGTTAACTTCGTATTCGAGCCTGTCTGAAGGCCCCTGCCCTCTATAGTTACAGGATCTTTTATAGTTCTTTGTCGAGGGGTCATGGTTAGGCTCGCTTCGTCCTTCGACGTATGCTCGGGACGATCCTGAGCCTGCCGAAAGGTCGCGGGGTCATGGTTCGACTTCGCTCACCATTATCCCGAGCAAGGCTGCCTATAACAAGTTGGCCGCGTCGCGGGGTCACTTCTTCTATAATTCTTCCAGTTTCGCCTCCAGCGCCCTTACCCGTTTATATAATTTCGGCAGCAGCCCCACGCACGCTATCAGATCTTTGGCCTTATCAGCGGGCTTGGCCGGATAACCGAAGACCATTGTATTCGGCTTGAGGAAAGATTTCAGTATCCCTGTTTTGCCGCCTGCTACTAAAAAATCTCCCAGCTTTACATGGTCCGCAACACCGACCTGGCCTCCGAAAACGACATTTCTGCCTAAGACCGAACTTCCGGATATTCCGGCCTGCGCCGCTATAAGGCAATGCGGGCCCATGATAACATTATGGGCTATCTGGCAGAGGTTGTCTATCTTAGAGCCTCTTCCTATTATGGTCTTATTAAATCTGGCCCTGTCTATCGTTACGCAGGATCCTATCTCCACATCATCTTCTATTATGACCGTCCCTAACTGCGGGATCTTGAAATGCGTGCCGTCGCGAAGGGTATCATAGCCGAATCCGTCGCTGCCGATGACGCTGGAAGGATGGATTATAAACCTGTTGCCTATCGATATGGACTCCCGGATGGTCACGTGCGGATATATTATACAGCCGTTGCCGATCTTTGAATTGTTTCCGACATAGGAGAACGGATATATAACCGTATTATCGCCTATCGACACCTTCTCCGCGATAACCGCGTACGGGCCCACCGAG
>JAPLMG010000082.1 GCA_026387165.1 Candidatus Omnitrophota bacterium | reverse complement strand
CTATCTTCATATGGGTATTCGGCGCGGTGATGACCTTTATCCTGTATCTTGCCATGCTGTTTTTCACCGTAGCGCTGTACCCGTTTGATAAACAGAGGAGGGTCCCTCATGCGCAATGCTACTGGTGGAGCGATATACTTCTTTGCTTTAATCCTTACTGGAAGATGAAGATAAGCGGCCTGGAGAATATAGATAAGAAAAAGACGTATGTCATGGTGTCCAATCATCAAAGCCTCGCTGACATAATAGTCCTGTACCAGATAAGATCGCAATTTAAGTGGGTGGCGAAAGAGAGCTTATTTAAGATACCTGTGCTGGGATGGTGCATGACGCTTGCCAAACACATAAAATTAGAGAGAGGCGACTTTTCGAGCATCAAAAAAATATACCGCGAAGCCGCCCAATGGCTTAAGGAGGATATGTCGGTCTTATTTTTCCCCGAAGGCACGAGAAGCGAGACGGGTGAAGTCGGAGAGTTTCAGAACGGCGCTTTCAAGCTCGCGATAAAAGAAAAGCGGCCGGTGCTTCCGATACTTATCAGTGGAACGAGAGACGCCATCCCCAAAGGCGGCAGGCAGTTTTCCGCAAAAATATTCTGCACATTACGCGTCTTTCCGGCAGTAGAGACATCCTCTCTCGGCCCAGGCGATTTCGACCGGCTTAGGGACGAGATCCGGTCCAAAATAGTGGCCGGCCTCGCTGAATGTTGATCTGTCCCGTCCGAGAAATTTCATTCTCTAATAGGGTTTACATCAAGGGGAAGGGTTGGTATAATTAACTATCATGATAACATACGACGATTTCAAAAAGGTGGAGCTTAAGATAGCCAGGATAACCGAAGCCGAAGAGGTGGCCGGCGCCGAGAAGCTGTTGAAGCTGCAGATAGACTTGGGCAGTGAAAAGCGGCAGATAGTGGCGGGCATCAAGAAATCATACCAGGCCAGGAGCCTGATAGGCAGAGAGATAGTCGTCGTGGTGAACTTGGAGCCGCGGATGGTGATGGGCATAGAAAGCAACGGCATGCTTCTCGCCGCCTCCGACGACACCGGGCCGGTGCTGCTCGGGCCGGATAAAGATGTGCCGCCCGGAAGCGGAATTAAATAGGAATTAGCGCGCGCCTGTAACTTCCCGCCTGAGATAGGCGATAGGCATGGCGGCGGGACCCCGCCGCAAGTCAGTTAGCTGGTTACAGGCGGGGCACACGGATAAAAGTACTCATATAGCTAATGCACATATCACGCGCCTGTAACTCACATGGATAGCCCGCCTCGCGATAGATACGCAGTAGGCATCCATGTGAGTTTAGGGAAGCGATAAGAAATTCGATATTTTTCTCGCCAGGATTCGAAGTTAAAAAAATTATGAAATAATTTTTTTAAGCGCCTGTAACTCACTTGGATAGAGTACCTGGCTACGAACCAGGGTGTAGCAGGTTCGATCCCTGCCAGGCGCGCCACTAAATTTTGCTGGTGAAGGAGAGTGGCAAAATTTGCCCCCTTTGCTAGATTTGAAATTTGATGTAATTTACGCATGGCAAATTTAAAATCTAAGGGGGAACTATCTTGTGTCAGAACGTGATCAATATTATATGTCGGAAGCGCTGAAGGAGGCCGAGAAGGCATTCGATTCAGATGAAGTGCCGGTCGGCGCCGTCATCGTTTACGACGGGCGGATAATCGCGCGCGCCCACAATCAGATAAAGCTGCTTAAAGATCCGACGGCGCACGCAGAGATGATAGCGATCACGCAAGCCGCGTCGTATCTGGGAAGTGAGCGTTTGATAAATACATCCATGTATGTTACAATTGAACCGTGCTCCATGTGCGCGGGCGCGCTTGTTCTGGCGCGGGTCAAGAGATTGGTTTATGGCGCCGGCGATCCGAGGACGGGCGCATGCGGCTCGGTCTTTAACATTACGGACAACAAAAAGCTTAACCACAGAATAAAAGTAGAAAAAGGCGTCCTCGAAAAAGAGTGCGCCGGATCATTAAGGGAATTCTTCAGTAAGAAGCGAAGCGCGGAGAGGTAGCCTAGCCCGGTTTAAGGCAGCGGTTTGCTAAACCGCCATATGGGTAATACCGTATCGAGAGTTCAAATCTCTCCCTCTCCGCCATTGTATTTCCCGCCGTCATTGCGAGGCCGACGAAGTCGGCCGAAGCAATCTCATTCCCTGTGTTTCCCGACGACAATCAATCCCAGTATTAATCAGACATCATCAGTTATCATCAGGAACCAGACTCACTAAAAATGCCTCGAGTGTGGTGAAAGTGTGGTGGCGTGTCTATGATTAGGATGCGGTGTCTCATAAAATTCGTACTGGAGCCAAGAACATATCTGTGGGTAGATGTCGTCTTTGTCCGGGAAACTCCAAAAGCTATTTTGATCATATTTGATGACCGAAAAGCATGGATTCCTAAAGCATGGATTGCGCGCCTTAAACGAAATAGATACAAATCTATCAAGATTAAAATATCGGAATATAATTGGGCCAAAAAATACGCATAAGGATAAAGCAAGAGTATGCCACCTATTAAAATGCCTTGAATAACTTCGGTTTTTATGATATAAGAATACTAGGTATCGTATCGTGATGCAGTCCCGAGTTGAAGGGGGAACCCGGACTTTAAAAAAGTAAAACCTTCGTAGGTCGAAGCATGACTTGCGGAGGTCATTTATTTTTAGGAGAATTGATGCAAAATAAATATACAGGGGATGTTGGTGATTTCGGGAAATATGGACTTTTGAAAGAGCTTATTTCTCCTAAAATACGCGATAATTACCGTAATTTTAAACTTGGCATGGTTTGGTATTTAGTTCCTGATGAGCAGAAAAATTCTGATGGAAAACATATTGCCTATTTAAATCAAGCCGGAGAGAAAGAAAAAGTTTTCAGGGATTGCGACCCGGATCTTTATGATAAGCTCTCGGTCATTGTTAAAACCGAGAGGGCGGTTAAGCGCATAACAGCTCACAACGTTCTTCCATTCGGGACAGTTTTTTATGAAGATGTCCTAACTTTTGATGGCTTGCCTAACATCGGGCCCGCAGCGCATGCGGAACGTTTAGGCCACCGTAACAAATGGGGAGAAAAGGCTTTTAACAAGATGAAAGAATGCGATGTTGTCTTTTTCGATCCCGACAATGGCTTTGAGGTTAAAAGTTTTAAAAAACTATCGAAAAAAGGTCCAAAATACATATTTTTTAATGAAATCACACCGTATTGGGAAAAACATGGGCAAAGCCTGGTAGTTTATCAACATATTAATCGTAATGAGAAAGTTGAGAAGCAGGTCGAAAAGAGATTTTCACAACTCAAGAAGCATCTAAAATTTTTAAGAGGTGCTTTTGCATTGTTATATCATCGTGGTACCGCAAGAGCATTTCTGGTCCTGCCTGCCTCAGCAGAGCATAAAAAAATTCTCTTTGACAGAGCCAATAGTTTTATAAAAACTCCATGGGGAGAACATTTTGATAGAAGAATTATAAAGATGTAAAAACGATGATAAAATTAACGATTATTCTATTAATACTACTACTCACTAGTCCGACCGGTCATGCCGATGAACAATCGAAGGTTGTAAGTTTTTTAGGTGTTACCACAGCTTATGAAGCACAGGACGATTTGACTTTATGGACGGATTCCGAATTGATAGAGGAGCTATCGAGAATTCCATTAAACAAGAACGGCGTTAAAAAATTGTACGCCGAATTTAAAAATACCATTGTCAACCCTCCAAATCCTGATACATATACAGAATATGGTATTGCTAATGGTGAGGAGTCACTGGTCAAAGTTGAAAGATTAGGGCGCAAAATACACAATATGCTATTTGCAATTTCAGACGAAGATGTGGAGAAATACGGGAACCTGCTTCAAATTATGCGAGACGTTCTTTATCTCGACTCAAAACATATTCCTCTGGCTATCAAGCACGATAATTCCAGGGACGTTTATTGGTATGGCCTGCACGCAAAATGGATTAGTAAAGCAGAGGCTTACTACAATATGGCTGTTGGTGAGAAACAATCAAATGAAAATATTTTTTATTGACAAAAAGGCAGAGAATGACTACAATTGTAGTCAAAAAGGACTACGATGACACTATCCGCTATATCTATTCTGAAATCGAAAACCCGTTCCTCCATCCTTAAAACTTTCTTTGATGATCCGGAAAAAGAATATTATCTGCGTCAGCTTGAAGAAGTCACCGGCTATTCCGTGGGTAATATCCGCAGAGAAATGATCAAGCTTGAAGCGGATGGTATTTTCCAATCACGGGATGTAGGTAAAACAAAGTCATATAAATTAAATAAAAATTACCCTCTTTATGATGAAATAAAAAGCATAGTACGCAAAACTATCGGTGTAGAGTATTCTCTTAAAGAGGTTCTGGAGAAAGACAAGGGTATAGACTTTGCGTTTATATATGGTTCCTATGCGGAGGCAAGAGAGCATTCATTAAGCGATATAGATATTATTGCAATCGGCAGTACGGTCCCGCGGCAAATAAAATCCGCGCTTTTTGAATACCAGGCGGCACTTAACCGTGAAATCAACAGCATTGTTTATACAAAGGAAGAGTTTTTAAAAAAACTGAATGAAAAGAATCACTTCATATCTTCTATAATTAAAGTGAAAAAAATATTTATAAAAGGAGATGAAAATGAGTTTAGAAGATTTGTGCAAATTCGGAAAACTGCAAAAGCATAATACAAGCTCCCAGGAGATAAAAGGCCTATTTGGAGTAGCTCAGAGATGTTTAAAAGATGCCAAGCAAGATTCAATCTCATTTGAGTTGCGGTATATTTCAGCATACCAGGCCGCGTTGGCAGTCGGCGAAGCCCTTCTCTGCTGCTTTGGATATGCAGCACCTAAGACCAATTACCATTACATGGTATGGGAAGGCCTAAGGCAGATATTGGACAGTTCTTTTAAAGATATCCTAATCTTATTCAATGATGCAAGGAGCAAGAGAGGCGACGCCTTTTACGATCATGCCGATGTAACCAGCGAGACAGAATACAAAGAGCTTTGTAAGGAATCAGAAAAATTCGTTGAGTATGTAAAGAATAGGATCAAAAAAGAGTTTAGCGACTTAGCCAAAGGCTTATAGAACTATTTTTGTTGGCTTTTGATGGGGCCAGGCCATAAAATTATAGGATAGCAACAAAAGAATCACTGCAAAATACTTAGTATACTAAAACTACGAGAAAAACTGTAATGGAGAGGTAATAAATGAGCGTATTCGAGATCAAAGATTATAAATATATTCCTGAGCACCACGGCGATTTTGAAGAATGGTCTTTTACAATAAGTGACGCTCATGGCGGAACGACCATTTTGCCCGTACAGCTATCCGGTACTTTATATGGGATGTGGGCTTTAGGCGGACAAAATGAATATGACAATGCCGTACATAGCATAACGAATAGCTATTTAAAGGAACAGGAATTGTTAGGAATCAAAAGTGCTACCAAGTTAAAGCCTATAAAATTTAATACTTATAATGCGCCGCAAGAAATAAAGTTCATAAAAGTTGGAAAGCACGAAAAAGCAGAGCCTGTTATTTTGCCACCAAAAGATACATTAATAACAGGCAAAAGTTCTTCTTTGCGGTATAAAATAGCAGAGAAAAGAGATCATATAAATATCTTCTTTGAAGAAAAATATAAATTTAGGCTCTTTAATATCAAGGAAGAAAGGGCTATTGTAGATATGTATGAAAAATGCGATACACGAGAACAATTTACTTGCCGCTTATTAGCTCTGAATAATTTAATAGAATGGATAAATAAAAAAGGAATTTATAAGATTATAAACCAACCTAAGATAGATGAAAAAGATGGTACCGTAGCTCACTTGGATGCATTTTTAGTGCAAGAATTTCCGGGATTTAATAAGGATTCTATCAGCACATTTAGAGCGGTACAGAGAATTTCACAATTATTTCCACGGCATGAAGACTCTAAAAACAAAACAGATTATTTAGAGCAACTAGGCATAGAGTGGCCTATCAATGATAGTCAATACGGCGATGCATGGGAAAAAATACTAAAAAAATATTTTGATGCACTTGATAATATATTCAAGAGTCTAAATAATCAGGCTCCAAGGAAATAGAACGAATACAACGATAAGGGGCCTGGGAATTTTGAGGATGGTCCAGAAAGTGTCAGCCCATAAAATTATAGAGTAGTACCAAATGGGTCGTCTCTGAAAAACGAGACGGTTCGATGTACACCAATTCTCAATTCGCAAGGGGCTAAGGGGAGGCACAGGAAAAAATACAGGAAAAAATAGAGATTTGATAAAGGCATAGGAATATCGTATAATATTAATGAGTATTGGCTCATTGTGTATTGCAGAATTAGACATTAGGTGCACATTTGTAATAATGAGTGTAAAAAACATGGAAAATACCACCAATAAATTGAGTTGTTTTACAATAGGGCATTCTACCCACGAAATAGATAGCTTTATCAATCTTTTGCAGTTAAATGGCGTAGAGTGGCTGGTTGACGTTCGTAGTATTCCTTATAGCCAGCACAACCCACAATATAATAAAGAAAACTTAAAAACGGATTTAGGGAAAAGTCATATTTCTTATGTTCATATGGGAAACTTACTAGGTGCTAGGCACAGTAATCCGAATTTATATTTTGATGACAAAGAGATGGTTGATTTTAAGAAAGTGCGGGACAGCGATGGTTTTAAGCATGGGATAGATAAAATAGTGAATGGAGTTAGTAAGGGGTTCAATATTTGTCTTATGTGCTCAGAGAAAGATCCTTTTGATTGCCATAGGTTTGTTTTAATCTCATACGCGCTGGAAAAAAAAGGCGTTACGGTAAAACATATTTTAGAAAATGGAGATGTTATAACAAATCAAGTGCTGGAAGAAAGAATGTTGTTAAAATACAAAATTGAATATGGCAAAGCTACACTTTTTGAGATGGGTAAGACAAGAGAAGAAGCTGTTGAGGAAGGATATGAGAAAAGAAACCATGATATAGGGTATATCAAAGCAGATGTAGCTAGCATTTCATAAGGAGCGCAGAGTGAAATTATATACAATTGGCTTTACAAAGAAATCAGCAAACGAATTCTTTGATATTCTGATTAGTAATAATGTTAAGCGACTGATAGATGTAAGGCTCAATAATAAGTCTCAATTGGCGGGGTTTGCAAAAAGCGAGGATCTACAGTATTTTTTGAAGAAAATTGGGCAAATTGATTACATCTATATGTCCGAATTTGCTCCTACAGACGAATTGCTGGGTGGGTATAGAAAGAAGCAAATAGGATGGGATGAGTACGAGAAGCAGTATTGCAGCTTATTGGCGCAAAGAGACGTTTTGAAGCACAAGAATGTTTCTATTTTTGATAATGCATGTCTATTATGTAGTGAACCAATAGCAAAACAATGTCATCGCCGTTTAGCGGCAGAATACATTGCTAGGTCCAATAAAGATATCAAAATAATTCATTTGTGAAAAGGAGTAAAACATGCCCTTTAAAGAAATTATTTGCTTAGCTAGTTCTAAGAAAATAGGAGGCAAGTGTGTCGCTGGAAAGACTGTAGATACAAAAGAATGGGTTAGGCCCGTAAGCGCGGAAGGAAAGCTGACTAATGAATTAATTAAATATCCTAACGGGAAGTTGCCTGAGTTGTTAGACATAATGAGGGTTCACTATAAAAAGTTACAGCCCACTGCATATCAACCTGAAAATATACTTATAAGCGAAGAAAAGTGGGAATTTCTTGATAAATGGCCAGAAAATAAACTCGATAGTTTATGCGATAAGCCAAAAGAAATTTTCATCAATCAAGATAGAAGCGACAGGATATCGGTTAAATTCTTTGAAAAAAATAAACTCGAATCTTCTTTATTGTTGTTAAAACCTAAAACGATAGAACTGTGCCGTATAGATTATGGAAACAAAAAGAAGCTACGAGCTAAATTTATGTATAGTGAGTTAGAATATGATTTAGGAGTTACAGATCCAATTTTTTTGGAAGAATATAGCGGGAAGAAGGAAGGCTCTTATAAATTGGAACCCAAAGATATTTATTTATGCATTAGTTTAGCAGCACCATATCAAGATGGTTATTGTTATAAATTAGTAGCTTCGGTTATCTCTACTGCAAAATAAATATTTTTTAACCAAAATCTACCCATCGAGGTATTTTTGATCTTTTTCGAGTCATTGGCCAAAAGGCAATTTTGCCCGCGCCCAAAATTGCCTTTTGGCATCGAGTCTTTCGTATTGTGGGCTCGGCATACGCCGTCCACGAGGTTTTTAGCATGGCGGAGGCGGATGTGGACGAGCCTGTAGTACCTTATAGACATTTGTGTAGCAGATTGTATGGCGAGGACACGCCCGGCCGCAGGCCGGGTGGCCTCGTCCGGAGGCCTCGGCATTTCCTCGGACGTAAAGTCCTCGGTCAGGGGCGGCCTGCGGCCGGGCCGAGCCATTGACGACAAGTTTTATGGATTCCCGCTTTCGCGGGAATGACAAAAGGCGGTTCGAACGAATTCGAGGACTCTCCGCCATGACTTATCAGAGCGCTCCTGGATTCAATCGGGAACGCTCTTTTTTTGCCAATTCCTCTATGTTATCCGACGACAACCAATCCCAGCATTAATCAGACATCATCAGTTATCGTCAGGAGCCAGACTCACTAAAAATGCCTCGAGTGTGGTGAAAGTGTGGTGGCACGCCTATGATTAGGATGCGGCGCCTGATAAAATTCATACTGGAACCCAAGAAACATCTATGAATGGACGTTTTTTGGGTCAGCGAAACCCCAAGGGCCATTTTAATAATATTCGCCGGCCGGAAAGCGTGGATTCCCAAGGCCTGGATCAAGCGAATCAAGCGGAATAGAAGCAGGTCTATCAAAATTAAAATATCAGACCATCATTGGGCTCAAGAAATTTATATAGGACCGAGATATTCTAGGGGCACTGGGATCCACATATGAATTATCTTGACACATGTTAATTAACATGTTAATATCTCGCTGTTAACATGTTGATTAGTATCATCAAAGAAGGAGTAAATTTATTTCATGACACTCACCGAGCTTAAAGAAATTATCCAGTCACTTACCGATTCCGGTTCGGATACGACACATGTTGAAGTAAAGGCATGCCGCGAAGGTTTCCCGCGCAGAATATGGGAAACTATTTCGGCCTTTGCCAATACGCCGGGTGGCGGTGTTATTATTCTTGGCATCAGCGAAACGCCGGATGGCATAGGTCTGACGGGTATAAAAAATCCCACAAAACATCAAAGCGATTTAGCTTCATTATGCGATCAAATGATTCCTCCTCTTCGCCCTTTGATCGAAATACACAAGTATGAGGGAAAGCTCTTTGTGACAGCAGAAATTCCGGAAGTGTCATATAAAGATAAGCCCTGTTATTATAAAGGTTCCGGAATTATGTCCGGCTCCTTTATTCGTGTGGCCGATGGAGATAGAAAGCTTACACAGTATGAAGTCCAGGGTTTTCTCGATGGGCAAGGCCAGCCGCTCTATGATATTGAGCCTGTGCCGGAAAGCGTGCCGGAGGATTTAGATAATAATCTCGTTGCTTCTTTTCTGCGTCGGATAAAAGAGAAGCACCCTAAAGTTGCTCAATGGGCTGATGATAAAATATTGCGCACCTACCGCGTCATTGCTGATGTCGATGGCCGGCCGTGTCTGACGCTTGGGGGAGCTTTATGTCTTGCGGACTATCCTCAAAAATTCTTTCCCGGCCTGGTAGCGCATGTTTTGGTGTATCCTTCAACCGGAGGAAAGCAGGAGGGGGATCGGGGTGAGCGATTGCTTGATAATGTAAAAGTTGAGGGGCCGCTCGTTCGCATGGTTCCGGAAGTAATTCAAGTAATAAAGAGAAATTTACAGAAGAGGACCTTTGTAAAAGGCCTCTTCCGGGAAGATATACTCGAGTATCCCGAAATCTTCTTGAGAGAGGCTCTCGTAAATGCCATAGGCCACAGAGACTATGCTCCTCTGGCGCGAGGCTCGGCCGTGCAGATAAAGATATTTCCAGATAAGGTTGAAATCGCAAATCCAGGCGGCCTTTTCGGACCGGTTACAGAAGAACGGCTTGGCGAGCACGGCCTTCAAGCAACCCGTAATTCTCACTTAATGAAATTACTGGAAGATGCTCCCGTTCCCGGAGAAGAAAGGGTGCTTTGCGAGAATAGAGGGACAGGTATTCCTGCTATGGTTGCTGCATTGATCCGTGCCGGAATGGAACCCCCGGAGTTCTGCGATATGCGAACCCAGTTCAAAGTGATATGTTCAAATCAGGCTATCTTTGATAAACAGACTCTTGCATGGCTTGAGCAGTATAAAAATCTCGATCTTTCAGACCGACAGCGTTTTGCCCTTGCATATCTGAGACATAAAGAGAGGCTTACAAATTCCACATATTGTCGGATGAATGACTGTGATTCACGGATTGCATCTCGTGAATTGAATGAATTGTCAAGAAACAAAATCGTATTGCAACATGGCACGCGTCGTTGGACCTACTACACAATATTAGGGCGGGAAGAAAGGCCCGTGTTGCATAAAACAAAACGGAAAGACAGACGTGAGGACATACTTGCCTATCTCCGTCAATATCAGCCTGTTACGCGCCGGCAGATTCAATCCTCATTGAACGTAAGCGCTCAAGCAATCTTATACTGGCTGCGAAGGCTAATGAAAGAAAAGAAGATAAGCTCAACCACTAAGTCGACGAGAGATAGAAAGACCAAGTATACAACATATGATTAGTGAGAAAAATGGGGATGGTTCAGAAAGTGCCAACCCGTAAAATTATAGGGTGGCGCCGAATGAGACTGTTGAAAAAAGCAGTTTTTCAACAGTCTCCGGATGGACCGTCCCTAAGCGTCACTCAAAACAAAAAAATACAAAAAAATGAATCCGTCCCTATTGCACTATACACTATTCACCATAAGGCGAAATAACCCTTGACACTAACGCCATAAGCGGTAGAATATTTTGGGAAGATTTCTCGTGTGACAGGATTCACCATAGCCAACCGGTTAAAAAATAGCAAGTTGGCAGCGGTTTACACTGCCGGCGGCCGCGGTTAATGCGATGAGTAAGATTAAGAGGCGATAGCATATGGCCAAAGACGAAACAGCGTATAATGTTGAAGCCAGCAGCGGGAAGATCAAAGAATCTCAGGGAGCGCTGGACAGAGAGCTTCTGGCCATAGAAGCGTGGCTTGACGAGCTCGGTCATGACGCGGATGTGGTGAACGCGAAACTTCGCGAGGCGAAGGCGCATAAACCGGCTATAAAGCAGGAGCCGAAAACTGCGATGCCGGAGGAGTATTTTGAAGCGCAGTTAGAGAAGCTGCTTCAGGGTTCGCTGGAACATCTGGGAGACAGGTTATCGCAGAGAATACTCGATATGCTCAAGGACTTGAAAGAGGTGGAAGGGCCGGCGCGCGAGACAAAGCTGAAAGAGCTTAAAGCTGCTGTTGATGATGAAGTCGTTGACCTTTCCGGATTATTCACGCATGATAAGCTTGAAAGCAGCATTAATGAAGCAGGGGAAGCGGGGATAGACGAAAAGGAGTCGAAGGGGACAAAAAAGATCCTGAATAGTCTGCGAACGACGAAAAATAAGTATAGGTAGCGATAGGCCCGATAAAAGCGGCGAAGACAATAGGTGAGGAAATAAGAAATGAATATTTTCGATCTGAGCTTTACGGGAATATGGATTAAAGCCGGTTGGATGAGCATGATGAGCATAATCACCGGGCTGCTTGCGTGGCGGATCGCCGGTCTCGCAAAAATAGATAATGTGCCGGCAAATGATAGTGCGCAAGCGGCGGAGTCTGCCAGGGCGGAATTGGCGGCTCTAAAAAAAGAGGCAGACAAGGCTCACGCCGAACTGAGAAATTTAAAGACCGTATCGGGAAGCGACGATAAAAAAAGCGCGGCTAAAGACTCCGAGATAAAGCGGCTCAGCGCTCAATTGGTCGATACGCAGGCCCGTCAGGAGGCCTCTGAAAATAGGTTCGCTCAATTAAAAGAAACGGAGAAAGCGTATGCGGGCGCGGAGTCGGATGCCCAGCGGGACAAAGCCGAGATCGAGAAACAGAAGCAGATAGCCGATGGGCTTCTGGATGAATTAGACAGGCTGAAGGCCGATTCATCAGCCGGGAAGGAAGAGCTCGCGGCTAAAGACTCCGAGATAAAGCGGCTCAGCGCTCAATTGGTCGATACGCAGGCCCGTCAGGAGGCCTCTGAAAATAGGCTCAAAGA
>JAPLMG010000154.1 GCA_026387165.1 Candidatus Omnitrophota bacterium | reverse complement strand
AAAGAGAGGATAGCGCAATCCTACAAGACAGACATTGACCAGACGCATATGGAGCTTGAGGACTCGATAGACTGGGAGGCGCTGAAGGCCCAGGTTACGGAACTGAAGGATAAGTTAGATAAGATGGGGCCGGTGAATCTTGTAGCTATCGATGAGCATAAAGAGCTTGAAGAGCGCCATTCATTCTTAGTTCATCAGCAGGAAGACTTGGTTAACGCCAAAGATTCACTCATGAAGGCCATCCAGAAGATAAACAAGACGACCAAAGAACTGTTTTTAGAGACGTTCCAGAAGATACAGGTTGAGTTCAAGGGCTTCTTCAGGCTGTTATTCGGAGGCGGCCAGGCGGAGTTGATATTGGTGGATGAACAAGATATCCTTGAATGCGGAATTGAGATAATAGTCAGGCCGCCCGGTAAGAAACTGCAGAATCTTATGCTTCTGTCGGGAGGCGAGAAGGCGATGACCGCCACGGCTTTGCTCTTCGCGATATTCAAAGTTAAGCCCAGCCCGTTCTGCGTCCTGGACGAAATAGACGCTCCGCTCGATGAATCGAATATCGAGAGGTTCTCGCGCGTGTTAAAAGATTTTCTGAAGATCTCTCAGTTCATCATAATAACCCACAATAAACGCACCATAGAACTTGCGGATGTCATGTACGGTATAACTATGCAGGAGCGCGGTGTTTCGAAGATAGTGTCGGTGAAGTTCCTGGATAATAAAGCCAATGCCCGGGAGAATCCGAAAGATGTACCGCAGGTGAAGGCCGAAGTAAAACGGGAAGAGGATTCAATCCCTAGCCCATTGCTTTCGTAGCAAGATATATTCTATTCTTTCCGCTGCGTTTTGCCTGATATAAAGCGACGTCCGCCACCGAGATCAGCCCGTCTTTTGTCGCGGCGTCTTCGGGATATACGGCTATACCTGCGCTTATGGTCAGGCGTTTCTCCGGGATTATGGCCGCATCTTCCGCGTAGAACTTTTCAACCTCGCTCCTCAGCCTTTCGGCGAAGAGCTTCGCATTTTCTTTTACGGTGTTTGACATTATGATAGCGAACTCCTCGCCGCCATAACGGGCCACCGGATCGCATTTTCTGGATTTGTCGTGAAATATACCGGCGATATTTCTAAGCGCCTCGTCGCCCTTCAGATGTCCGTGAGTGTCGTTGTAATTCTTGAAGTTATCGACATCTATCATCACGAGACACAGGCCGGTGGAGTGGATCCTGGCCTTTTCTATCTCAAGCGCCAGGATCTGCTGGAACCTTCCGTAATTCCATAATTTGGTAAGCCAGTCTATGTTGGACAGGTATACGGTCTCTTCGTAGAGGCGCGAGTTTTCTATTGCCAAGCCGGCATGGTTGGCGAACATCGTGAGCATTCTCACGTCATTTTTTGTTATAGGCTTCCTGTTAAAGACGTTATCTACGAGGATAGCGCCGAGAACCTTGTCTTTGGCCTTCAGCGGGATCGTCACAAAGAAATTCGTGTTGAGCATTCTTGTGATGTCGGGGGATACCTTATTTTTGGCCTCCTCCGTGGTTATTTCGAAAGGCATGCCCTCAAGTATGGTAAGCGCCAGAACCCCCATATCTTCGCGCAAAGGTATCTTCATGCCTTTCACTATCGTGTTGAGCTTGGATTCGGGGTCCCTTTTGAAGTTGTCGTAAGCCGAGACGAAGTCATCGAGCGTCATTTCGCTTTGGGAGAGATAGTGCCAGATCTTGCCCGCCTCTTCGGCGGAATGCGGGCCTATACCCATTACCCCCTCGAGCGTATTATCCTTCTCATTGACCAGAAAAAGCATGGCGCGGTTAAAGCCGAGCCCTTCGTGAGAAGTGAGAGCCGTCAGGATTATGTAGAATACCTGATCGAGCTTTAGGGTGGTCCTCATGGCGTTGGAGACCTCGTAAAGCATAGAGAACTCCCATTCCATCCGCTCAATATTCTCTTTTAGATCATTCTCTTTTTCAGCCATTATTTTTTGGTTTGATCTTTTTCCGCCACCGGTGCCGTCCTTTGAGACAGGGCCGGCGGCCTCGGCATCTGCATCTCTTTTAATTTTCCGGTAACGACGCTTAGAGCGATCTCTTTGTCGCCCGCTCTTCTTGCCACGACTCTTGCCTTATCGCCGGCCTTGAGCTCTCCGACCTCAACGACTTTTAAAATATTGGTGCCCGCTCCTATCTCTACAACATGGCTCTTGCCGTCGACATCGTTAAGAACTTCCAGCTTAACGCTTTCGGGGGCCGTCGCATCTATCTTTGAGATAGCGCCCGAGATGAAAACTATGTTCTTATCCGTCGGCATAGATCCCTGCGGTGGTCTCAAGCTTTGCGCGGGCTGTTGCGCGTTCGATGCCCCCTTATTCTCATCGGCGCCAAATGCGGGGCTCAAGAGCATTATAGACAATGCCGCCATACAAAATACCGCAGCCAGCTTTCTCATGATAGCTCCTTTGTTTGCAGGCTTAAGGATAGCACAATTGAATGAGCATGTCAATTGGGAGCAAGAGGCGTACCTTGCGGGGTAGTTGCCTCCGCGGACATAAATTTACATTGGGCATGAAAATTTATTCGGGAAAATTTTGACAGAATTTTAACTTCTTTCAGGAATTTAAAATTCTTTTCTATATCGCCATAATGTGTCAAAAATTTCAACGCCGCTTCGGCAACTACCCCGCAAGGCCCGCCTGCCCGGAACGTGCTGCCAATCCAATGCTAATAAGTGCCATGTGTGCTTGCTGTAAAACCTAAGCCTAAGTTATGTTGAGTACAATAAAAATGTTAGGTCTTTTGTGAAGGAGAAAAACGGTTATATTTAACATTTTTATGATAATTAAAAGAACCGAGGATGTTCGCCTTCGAATTCAGTAGTATTACTACCGATTGCTTCGGCGAAATCTCTCCGAAGCATTCTGTCTATCAAACATTGAATGCGAAGGAGGATCTGAGGGCCCTTCCATGGGCCCGAGTTCCGCAGGTTCCCGTTTTTATCCTGAATAAAAGACCGACCCCACACCCAGCCGTGCTATATCAACGCTATTACAGAGCTGGGTGTGGGGGAACA
>JAPLMG010000295.1 GCA_026387165.1 Candidatus Omnitrophota bacterium | reverse complement strand
CGGTGCATAAGAGCGGGGTAAAAGAGGGCCTTTGCCTTGTCAACGCGATGCATATAACGGCCAGCGTTTTCATTAACGACAATGAGAGCGGGTTGCATCAGGATTTTCTCGCGTGGGTCGAGAAGCTGGCGCCGTATGGCAAGGATAAGTATAAACATAATATGACAGGCGAAGACAATGGCGACGCCCATCTTAAGAGGACTATAATGGGGCGGGAGGTTGTTTGCGCGATCACAAATGGAAAGCTCGATTTCGGGCCATGGGAGCAGATATTTTACGGAGAATTTGACGGCCAGAGAAAGAAAAGGGTTCTTGTAAAGATAATAGGCGAATGACGAAAGACTTCCTGCCGATTTCCAAAAAAGATCTGAACGCGCGGGGCTGGGACGAGCTCGATATCATACTCGTTACAGGCGACGCGTATGTGGACCATCCCTCCTATGGAGCGGCCCTTACTGGGCAGGCCCAGGCTTTTCTTCGGGGTTACGGCGGGCAATCTCGACTCCATGGTAGCCAACTACACCGCGAACAAGAAGGTCCGCAATATCGACGACTATTCACCCGGCGGCAGATCACACCTAAGGCCCGACAGGGCGAGCATAATATACGCCAACAAATTACAGCAGGCCTATAAAGGCGTTACCATAATCCTGGGCGGCATGGAAGCGAGCATGAGAAGGCTCGCCCACTACGACTATTGGCAGGATAAAGTCAGGCGCTCATTATTACTCGACGCAAAGTGCGATATCTTAGTTTACGGTATGGGCGAAAAGCAGATGCTTGAGATAGCTGAGCGCCTTCAAAATGGTGAGGATATACATTCGCTCGATAACATAAGAGGCACTGTAGTAGCCAGAAAAGATCTCGACGCGGTTAAGGATCCCGTATCCATTTTTTCCTTCGAGGATGTCAGCAAAGACAAGCATAAATTTAACAGAGCTTTTAAAGATATCTATGCCGAGGCCGACCCCGTACGAGGTAGAACGATAGTTCAGAAACATGCCGACAGGTTCGTTATTCAATATCCTCCGGCTCTGCCAATGACTACAGAAGAGCTCGATAAGATATATTCGCTTCCTTTTATGCGCGATTGGCACGCATCGTATAATGCGGCCGGCGGCATCCCGGGATTCGATACGGTGAGAAACTCCGTAACCTCTCACCGCGGGTGCGCCGGAGGATGCAGCTTCTGCTCGCTATATCTGCACCAGGGTAGGCACGTACAGAGCCGCAGTATCGGATCCATCATGGAAGAGATAAAGACGATATCGGAGGACAAGAGATTTAAGGGAACGATCACCGATATAGGCGGGCCTACGGCAAATATGTATATGGCCAAGTGCCATGTATGGAAAGAGGCCGGCGCGTGCCGCGATAAGAGGTGCCTGGTGCCTGAAATTTGCAGAAATTTCAAACTCGGCTATGAAGACTCTTTGGAGCTATGGAAGAAGCTCAAAGCTATGCCGAAGGTGAAGCACGTCTTCATCGGCAGCGGCGTCAGGTACGATCTCCTGACGGACAGCTATTCGGACGAATACCTGAACGAACTGTGCGCGCATCATATCAGCGGGCAGCTTAAAGCCGCGCCCGAACACTGCGCGGACCACGTTCTGGATCTGATGAATAAGCCGCGGTTTGAAGCCTATGAAAAGTTTACAGACAGGTTCGAAAGGGTGAACAGGAAGCTTAATAAGAAGCAGTTCCTTGTGAACTATTTTATAGTGGGCCATCCGGGAGCGAGGCTGCAGGACGCTCTCCAGCTTGCTTTATATCTTGCCAAGAAGCATATAAACCCCGAGCAAGTCCAGGATTTTATTCCTTTACCGATGACCTTATCCGGCGCTATGTATTATACTGAGCAGGACCCATTTACGGGAAAGAAGCTTTATGTGGCGAAGTATCCCCATGAAAGGATGATGCAGAGAGCCCTCCTGCAGTATAAAAACCCCCAGAACAGACAGTATATTTTAAAAGCCCTCAAAATACTCGACAAAGAGGATTTAAAGAAGGTCCTGCTGGGCTAATCCTGCTTCGCCCTTTAAACAGTTGAACAAACGGTGGGGTTTCGCAGCGATAACCGCTACGAAGCCATTCTGCTTTGCCCTTCAACGAGTTAGAACGATGGTAGGGCTACGCAGGAATGGTTCCTACGAAGCGATATCACTTTTAGACATTCTGAATCGCGTAGTAGAACCATACCTCAGTATGCGAATTGAATGGCGGCGTAGGGTAATCTTCTTGACATATACCACCCCATCGATATAATGGTATAATTACTGTAAGGGCCTAAACGGAGGGGATAGATGGCAAACTTCCAGCCTAAGGATATCAGAAATATAATATTACTGGGCCACTCAGGGTGCGGCAAGACGTCTTTAGCCGAGGCGCTTCTTTTAAACGCCGGCGCTATCGCTAAGATGGGCAGGATCATGGATGGCACGACCGTATCCGATTACAATGAGGATGAGAAAGAGAAGAAGCACTCCTCCAGCAC
>JAPLMG010000021.1 GCA_026387165.1 Candidatus Omnitrophota bacterium | reverse complement strand
GTACCAGTCGCGGCTTCGTCGCTCCGGTACAGGGCGAAGCAATCCAATCAAATTTATGATTATGAAAAATAGAATTCTGGCAGTGTTTCTTTTATGCGCTATACTCAATACTCAATACGCTGTACGCGCAAACGCCGACACCATCTACACAAAAGACGGGAAAGAGCTCAAGGGCGTCGTAATAGAAGACTACAGGGACAGGATCGTATTCTCCACGATAGACGGCCAGATCACCGTTATGAAATCGGATATGAAAGAGCTCTATTTCGACGCCGAAGAGCGGAACCTGATAAAACTCGCCGAACAGGCCAGGGATAAAGGCGATTACATAAAGGCGTTTGTATATTACGACAAGGCATTCAAGATAAATCCCGAATCAAGATCCGCCAAGGATGGCATCGTCTTTTTACAGGGCTATCTCTTCAAAAAGGATATGTCGCAGAAAGAAGAAGTGGTGAAGCGCCATAACGAATTTGAGCAGAGAGGAGAGGGGTCCGTTATCAGAAGCGATGAGGATAATTTCAATGACGATCTGAAGAAGCTGCGGACAGAAGCCGGCATAGCCTTAATCACGTCCGGCGGCGTGACCCGGATCGAAAGCGTCAGGGCGGGTTCATCGGCCGACGGCGCGGGCATCATAAAGGGCGATACGCTGGTCGCCATATGGGGCAGGCTTGTCGGATATATGTCCTTAAAAGAGGTCGTTGAGACGATGCTGGAAAAGAATTCTATCGAAACCAAGATAACGCTGGAGCGCGATATTACCGCAAGAGTAATGCCGGGCGATTCCATAGGAGCCGCTTTATCCATGCAGTTTGACGGCCTCACGGTATCGGCCATTAAGGAGGGCTCCGCCGCATCCGAAGCCGGATTAAGGCCCAACGATATTATCGCCGCGATAAACGGCAATTCAACGCGCTATATGCCTTTAAAGAGGGCTATTGAGTTAATCAAAAGATCAAAAGACGGCAAAGTCAACCTGACCATAAGAAAAGACGTGGTTATGTGGGGAAAAGGAGGATCGTAACGATGAGGCAGGCCGCTATTTATAGAAGAACGCAGTACTTCATAGCGAAGAAGTTTCAGTTAAAGTATGTGGGAATGATATTGATGCTCGTATCTTTGACAGCCGTAACGTGTTCGTATGTCATATACTACACCATGATGCTTACGATGGGCGATAAACTTGCCAACGTATATCCGCAGGGCCGCCTCATATCGATAGTGAATATGGTGAATTTCAGGATACTCCTGAGCATGCTTTTGGTGGCGCCTTTGGCGGTAGTCATAGGAATATACGCCTCGCATAAGATAGCCGGCCCTATCTACAGGATCGAGAAATTCCTCGGATCGATGGCAGGCGGCGACCTATCAATGTCTTTGACCTTAAGAAGGAATGACGAGCTCATCTCTCTTGCCGGCGGGATAAACAGGGTGATCGACAGCGTAAAGGCAACCGTGAATAAAGAGAAGGCCGCGATCGGCAGCATATCCATCTCTATGGAGAGCTTAAGAAGGCTCGCGACATCCGAACCTGTTAATCGCGCCGCGTTGGATCAGGCGCTGGATAAACTTAATGAAGAGGTTTCCGTCCTGAGATCGGAGGTGGAGAAGTATAAGATTTGATAAAACATCAAATTTAATTTGACAAATCTGAAAACGTGTGGTATACTTCCTGTAACACTCACTATTACAGGAGGGCGCCATGAAATTAGAGAATAAATTCAAAATAGTTTTCAAAGTGATCTCGGCCCTAATGGCCGGGATTTTTTTATGGAATCAGGTGGCATGGGCAGGCGATCTGATCAACGCCGCGTTGGAGCAGCAATACAAGGATCAATCGCAGACCTTCGCGCCTGCATATTTACAAAACCAGCAATCCGCCGCAGAAAACCTCGTCACCCAAAAACAGGCAATAGAAGATACCATAAATACTCAAAATTTAATGACTTCTGCCGATACTCAAGCCCCGGCCGATGAAACACTTGACCTGAAGGGGCCGCTCGCCGGCGGCATAAATCAATCCGCGCCGGATAAAGTAGTTATGAGCAATTCCGCCGAAGCAGACCCCTCATCTCCTCAGGATGGAGCTATTCTTTCAGTAACTACACAGTCGGGAGATATTATCCATTATAAAGACGGCTCGATAGATTCCATCGAGACAAAAGACGATAAAGGCAATCCTATTATCTTGCGCAATCTTCTGCTCTCCGAAACCGGCGATCTGTCAGAGGCCGACATAGAATACTCGGATGGAACGATACAGTTCATAAGGGGCGCAAAGTTAAAGAAGGTCACTACCCCCGCTCCCAATGCCGATGGCACACCGGGTGTAACGACCTTCTACTATAATGATTATGAATCTCCTGATACGCCGCTTCTTAAGTCAGCTGTATATGCTGACGGCGCTGCCCTTACCTATATATATAGGAAGGATGAGCAGGGTAATGATGAGATTCTCCTTAAGGCCTACGCACAAGGCAACTATTCAATAGACGAATATGGCAATCTCACCGCTCTGCAGCCGGAGGAAAGCGCCTCTCTTTATGACAGCCGGAATAAGCTAAAACAAGTCAATCTCAAGACAGGCAAGATAATAACATACGATAACGGCATGCTGTCCAGTGTTATCGATACAGACGGCCTTACCTATATATATAATAGTACGCCCTCAGGCGAAGGGGATACCCTTACCTATGCAGTCAGGCTTGAAAAGATAATTACAGGCGAAGGCGTAACTTTTGTCCTTGAAAATAACAGGATCGACCATATAGGCTTTTCCAATAATGATCCCGGCTACTACTATCGGCCGTATTTAGCCGGAGACTATAACTTAAACGGCGCTATAGACGCATACGACTACATTCACCTTAAACAAAACTTCGGCGGAAAGTACGGTTGGGAAGACTTCCAGGCCCTTATGGCTAACTTCGGAAAAAACAGCCTTGTGGCGGGCAGCAACACAATTTTACTCGATGACCAGGGCAATATTAAAATCGTAATATACGCGGATGGCAGTATCATTATGGTTGAGAACGGCAAGATTAAAGAACGGCGGGATTTATCCTCCGGCTGCCTAACTATAAATAGATACGAGGAATATTCCGGAACGTATCCCGAGAACCAGACTATCCTGGCAAATCTCGACGATGATCCGACGGCGGATACCATAATCGATTTCGGCCAACCTTTTGGAGTATGGATAAAGTACAACGATACAACGTGGCAAAAGTTTAGCGATATGGATCCCATGTCCATGGCGGCCGCGGATATAGACGGTAACGGCAAGGCCGACGTCATAATTAACTTCGGTTCCAAGGACGGCGTATGGGTATACCACGATAACGGTACGTGGACTCAGCTGCACAATGTAAGCCCTGAGTCAATAGTGACAGCTGATCTCGACGGTAATGGCAAGGCCGATATCATTATCGATTTTGGCGCTAAATACGGCATCTGGATATATCACGACAACGGCACATGGGCCGAGCTGCACAATGTAAGCCCTGAGTCAATGGTTACAGGTGATCTCGACGGTAATGGCAAGGACGACATCATGATCGATTTCGGCGCTGAATACGGCATCTGGATATATCACGACAGCGGCACGTGGACTCAGCTGCACAATGTAAGCCCTGAGTTAATGGTTACAGGTGACCTTGACGGCGATGGTAAAAAAGATATCATACTTGACTTCGGCCCGCAATACGGCATATGGATATACCGTAATGATGGCTCATGGCAGCAGATCCATTGCCTCAGCGCGAAATCCATGGTTACAGCGGAT
Organism: Candidatus Omnitrophota bacterium; assembly: GCA_026387165.1. Taxonomy (GTDB): domain Bacteria; phylum Omnitrophota; class Gorgyraeia; order 2-01-FULL-45-10; family 2-01-FULL-45-10; genus 2-01-FULL-45-10. The sequence continues at coordinate 6,735 of JAPLMG010000021.1, read as the reverse complement.
CTTGACGGTAACGGTAAATCAGACGCCATAATTGACTTCGGCCCGCAATACGGCATATGGATATACTACAACAACTCGGAATGGCAGCAGCTCCATAATTTAAGCTCGAAATCGGTCTCCGCGACCCATTATGGAGATGGAAGCCCCGACTCTCTCGTTATAGACTTCGGAGCGTCCCATGGGGTATGGGAATATAATAATAACCACGACTGGGAAAAACTCCATGTTTTAAGCCCCGGTTCAATGGTGCCCCAGACCGACCAATCCGGTAATACAGTATTATACATATATAACGACCCTAACACCTCGCCTGACTTTGACCTCTCACTGACGCTTCCCGGCGGCATGTTTGATCCAACCGGTCATCTTAAGCCCGGCTATGATTTTAAGGATAAGCCGTATTTCAACACCATAAAATACGACAAGAATGGAATCCTTAAATCTGTAACCGATCCGGGCGGCGATGTTGTTTCGTTTAAAGACGGGCTTGTCGAACGGATTTTAAACGGCTCAAATCAGGACATAACGGCATACATCTATGACCTCACCTCAAGTAACAATATCAGCCGGTTCACAATAGAGAGGGGCGGCATAAAAAGAATCTATGATGAATATGGAAATCTGTCAAAGATCTCCGCGTACGGCGTTTCTACATTTTTTAATAATGGCGCTGTTTCGCGAGTCGAAAAAGATGATGGCACTATTATTGAGGATGCTCTCTTTGATTCAAATAATAATATCATAAGCGCGAAAATAACGCGGCCCGACGGTGTCGTGGCCATATATAGCGGCGGCGTGCTGGCCGAAACACGCCAGCCGGACGGGAGTGTGTTCTATTATGATGCCTCCGGCACTATTATTAAATTGGTAAATAGTAAAGGTGTTACCTATATATATTCTACGATGGAAGAGATGGGTCAAGTATATACGATCGCCAATGCCATTGATGCCGGGTTGATAGAAGATTCTGAGGAAATAGTTTGTCAGAAATATAATTCGGATAAGCGCCTCCTACAGGCTAAGCGTAAGAACGGAGACGTGCTCGATTATTCCTACGCTTTTGATCTTTCAGGGAAAATCATTTCCACGATAGTCTTGGACAGCAAAACTAAAACGACCTATGATGGGAATAATAACATTGTAAAAACAGAAGTCCTGCCTACGGCCGATGACCCTGTCTCAACAATATCAGAATACGAATACAGTAGAATACGCCGTGTATATAAAGGCGGCGTCCTGTTATACGGATACACCTATGAATTTGATCCTGACGGCAAAGAGATAACCGTGATAGAGGACGTGAAGACGGGTGACTTTAAACGGTATAAGGATGAGATGCTGATATCCGTAACCGATTATAGGAATATCATCACATCTTATGAATATAACAGCGACAAGAAGATCTCCGTATCCATAGTCACCTATCTTGGAATAACCGTTAATAAATATACATATACGTATGAGGGCGATGATACAGTAATAGAGGATCGGGACGGCACAAAAAGAGGATATGATAAAGATAACAAGCTCTCTTCACTTGAAGAAGGCGGCAAGACTTACGCGTATACCTATAATAAGGGTTCGAACGGCAAGGAGGAAGCGATACAGGAACTTATAAAAGTAAAAGATGGAAACGGCGCAATTGCCATCTATGATAAAGGCGTTTTGAAATCGATCGTAAAACCGGACGGGAGCGTCTTAAGTGATTTTGTTATTATCGATGATAAGGTTCGATCGTATTCCGTGCTGAAAGACGGAATAAAATATTACATTGAAAATAGCAAAGTTGTAAAAGAGGTCCGGCAGGACAGCACTATAATTAAATACAGTACTAACGGCTTAGTAACATCTTTCACCGATCCTGTTGGCAAGGTTACTTACTATGATTACGAATATTCTGAGCCCGATCTGGCGAGTTACATATTAGCCAAAAAGGATGATCTGACATATAGGTATGATAAAAGCGGCCTATTGCAGCAGCTTATAGATATAGAGGGAAATAATTATTTCTATAATAATTCAAATCAGCTTATAAGAGTTATTAATGCGATTGGAGAAGATTTTCTATTTAGCTATACAGGTAATCAGTGCGACATATCCTTATCCGGTCAAATAAAATATAATTCATTAAGTGATGCTAACGATTTTTCCAAAGATAATGTTGTTTGGAATAGTTCGAATAATTTAAATGTAAAATTGGATAGAGACTATAATTTTGATTTCGGAGATGGGTCAGATGGCGATCTGCGGGTTGAAGCGGGACAAACAATTGTTATTGATGGGACTAAAAATTATAAGAGTGTCTATGTGGCGCCAGGCGCGACGCTTACTGTTTCGCCATGGAATGGTTCGCAGGGTGGAGAAACATTAATTAAATGCCAAGGCTCAGTAATTATTGAAGGCAGCATTGAAGCAAATGCGAAAGGATTTAAAGGAGGTTATGGATCGACTGACTCATGGCCTTGTGCTCTTGGCATGCAGGGGGGGTCATATACAGGTGGGCAAAGTTATTCCAATGGCAATAACTATGGAGGAGGCGGCGGTATTATAAGTTATGGTTATCCTGTTCCTGGCTACTATCATGGGCCCGCACCTTATGATTATGCTGGAGGAGCGGGCGGCAGCTATGGAACGAGCGGACAAAATGGGTACGGGACTATTTATAAAAATCCTCAATATTCCTATGCAGGTAGCGTATACGGGGACCAATTTTTAAGTAGTTTTTATAAAGGATCGGGCGGCGGAGCAGGATGCTATCAATCGCCGGGAGGCAATGGGGGAGGAGCGATAAAAATCATTGCTTCACAGATAAACATAAAAGGCTCTGTCTCTTCCAATGGTGGTAATGGAGCGAGTGGATCAGGAGGTGGTTCTGGCGGAGCGGTTTGGCTAATCGGCGACAATATTAATATTAATAGCGTTGTCAGTGCAATGGGTGGCTGCGGCAGCTCTTGGGATGGTCTGATGAGGGGTGGTGATGGTGGATATGGGCGTATCCGTATAGATTATGGCACGTTTACCGGGAATATGCCTACCCCCACACCTTATATGTCACAAATTCCGTATAATTCTCAAGGCTCATTAACTTCAAACCCTATCGCAGTTACAGCTACAGAATTTAGTTACATTATAGCTAACACTGAAACGCCTGCGGGCACCACTGTACGGTTCAATACAAGTACCGGCGCGTCGGTCAATGAGGCTGACAGTTCCTGGAGCGAATGGATAGAGGCGACGAAGGATACAACCGGCTACAAAATAAATTCACCCGTTAATAAATACATCCAGTATCAAGTTGTATTTGAAACAACCGATGTAACGCAAACGCCAACAATTCTGCAAACAGGCGATTATGCTATTAAATTCGATTATTCCTATAATAAAACTTTCGACGCGACAGCGCCGCCCGACGATTTGATATTCAAGGAGCACCTTAAATTTACATCGCCTGACCTTCCAATCTCGCCGCAATCAGCCGGCCTAAGACCGGACTTCACTCAAATAATTGAAAATCCGAAAAATATAGAATCCGACATTCTTCCGGACGACGCGATTGTACAGACCAAAAGCTTTAAGACTGACCTGCTGTCGCAGATAACCATGCCGGATGGCACCCTGGTTAAATATTTCAATGATAAACCAGTCTCCGTAACGGGGCCTGATGGCACAAAATTGGATAATTTTGATCCAAACGCCTTTATGCCTGGTAAGATCGACGGAACAAAAACATATAAATTGTCGGATGTTTCGCTTAATATAAGCAGGGATAATAAGATCACCTACTTAATCGGCGGTAAGATGACCTCAACATACCAGAAATATGATGACGGCCATGTTGAATTAATAATGGACTACACTTATGATGAAGAAGGTAGTCTCGTGCTGGTGCGGTTGCCTTATGTGCGCAATTCCATAGATACCGAGATCGCAAAAGCGAGGCAAAAGATAGCGGAAGAGCGCGCAAATTATTTAAGAATGATCGCCGAGCAACAAGGGCTGGCCTACGCTCAGATACGCGATCAGGTGCAGGCAATTCGCGATCAGATTAACGCGCAGCGTCCATACCTGCAATCGGTATTATATCAGGAGGTTACGAAGTGCAGATGGGTGGGCTGGTGGATTTTCGGATGGTGGGAGACTTATAAGGAGACTATCGAATTACCGGAGGCGAGAAGCGCTCTCAATCAACTGGATGAGCAGGATAGGCAGTTAAATAATGAAGAGGCGAATGCGTACGCCAACCTCAATAGCGCGGTAAGCGCAGAGGATCAAAAATTAATTGCGGAAGAAGCGGATTCTCTTGCCAAAGTGTCGGATCAGGAGCGGGAATTTCATAAGCAGATAATAGAAGAGGAATCGACGCCGGTAATATTGGAGTATTACCGCTCCATACTTGGCCGCGATCCGAATGAGGCTGAGACCAGAGCGTGGTTGGCGACAGTCGATTACAATTCAAAGATAGACGTCAATGCGCTTAAAACAGCCCTATTAAATTCAGACGAGTGCCGGCAGCAGGAGGCCTTCGTCGCAGGCCTGAAAAACCACATAAAGGATACCTTATATAATTATGTAAGCGCAGATGAGGAGGGGAAAGGATCGCTTCTGCAGGCGCTTGGCCTTTCTCCGCAAGAAGTTGTAAGCTTAAGCAAGAAAGACGCGGACGCGATCCTCTCCTTCCTCGATAAACAGAATATCCACTTCGGCAGAAGCGCCTTCGTTGCCCTCGAGACTTTATTAAAGGCGGATAATATTACCTATAATCTCGAAGACGTCGCGCTTAAAACTATTCTAATAGATATATTTACCGGTTCGCTCAATTCGTTAAGCGAAAACAATCTTTTAGAACTTTCGATGTATTCGCTTTCCAAGACCGCCTCGCTCTACGGCCTTACCTTATATAATACAAAGCTGACATTCGATGATTTAAAGGGACTATCAGCTTCGTTATTGCAAGGAGCCCCCGAAGGGGGCGACGAAGCAATCTCTGCCCCTTTAAATATTATCGTCCATCTGAAGAATAATCACTACGTTGTCGTCACTAATATCTCAACCGACAACAAGGTAACCTACGTCGAACACAATCGTGGTCAAAGCGGCTATACATGGACGGTTAGTAAAGACGATTTCCTTAAAGGATGGACGGGCTACGCTATAGTTCAGGGAATGTCCCCGAATGGGGCCGTCCCTGATGCCGTTGCGTCAAAGGTAATCTCAGTCGAACAGGCGAAGAGGATCAAAGGAAGCTGCCTGGAGTGGATAATTGGGATAATCCTCGGAATTATAGCCGGCATAGCCACGACCGCCACCGCAATCATCTCTGCCATAAGCGCGATTGTTGCCGGAATCTCAGCTATAATCGGGCCGATCATCAGCGGCATTGCCACGCTGATTAGCGGCGTAGCTCAATTCATGGTCGGCATCAGCGCTCAGCTTTTCAGCGCAATCCAATTTGTCGGGACGAGCCTGTTGCCCAATCTCGGCTCATTCTTCTCAGGTGTCGGTTCATTCATCAGCAGCGGTTTTGGCTTAGGCAGCGTAATCACTTCGACCGGATTTAACCTGTCAGGTATTGGTCTTATGTTAGCGAAGACCGTCGTAACGATGGCTCTCTCGATAACTGTCTCAAAGGGCCTGGAGGTATTAGGATTAGATCCTACAATTTCAGGCCTCATCAGCGCGTTTGTCACCGGCGGTGTCTCAGGATTATTTAATAGCGGCTTCTCTGCGCTATCATTTATTACCGGCGGCCTGCAGGGACTTGCTATACAGGGCGTTAACAAACTGGCTCCTCGGTTAGGTATTGATCCGATGTTAACGAACGTCATATCAATGGCTGCGGGCGCATTTATTGGTGCTGTCGGCAGTAATATCTCATCCACAACCGGTCAATTTAATCTCGAAGGCTTCAGCGCTTCGATAGGGAAAGAAGTCCTGCCAAATATTACGAACGAATTCGCTTATTACGGTATTACCAAGGCCGGCGAACTCCTCGGTGTCGATCCACGCATCTCCTACTTGGCGGGTATAGGAATCCGCAGTTCAATCAATCCGGGGATAGACCAGTTTGGTAATCCACGAAGCATATGGGATAGTGTGACTACGGGCTTGCTCCAAGGGGTCACGAATATAGGAATTAACTATGCCACGCAGGAGCTGGGCCTGAATCCGTTACTGGCCAACATAGGGTTCTCTGCTATATCTACGGCCTTAAATGCCGGTATTCAAGCTTTTATGCCAAATGGCGAGAAAAACGTGTTTAAGTTCATGTTTGATACCTATATGGACAATGCCCTGACATTCCTTGGGTATGGTGACTCTCCATGGCTGCAGGCGGCCTATATATCGCAGATATTAGACTTTACCGATATAGTCACGCAGAAGGGCTTGGCAGAAGCTTTAAATATCTATGGATCGAGCTTCTTTAATGCTGTGGCGGTTAATCAGATAGTAAAGACCGGCTATACCGTAGGCGGTTATTTTAAGCACATGCTTGAAACTGGACAGTATAGAACTGTAACGGTAAATGGTAAGACGGTCAAAGCCGTAGATACGCCCACACAGTCAGATGGCGGTTATAGCACCGGCTTCTTTGACTGGTTGGTAGGTGCAAGCGAATGGGATCCGCTCGGACTAGGGGTCACATCAGGAAACGGCGATGTTTCTTGGTATCTGGGAGAGATAGGCAAGGATGGCTATGCGAAGATGGGCTTCTATGATGATACCACTATGTATAAC
>JAPLMG010000290.1 GCA_026387165.1 Candidatus Omnitrophota bacterium | reverse complement strand
GAGGTTATAAAGGTTTTGACGAACGTCAAAAAATCGTACTATGATTTCCAATACAGCCGCGAGCAGTACATAGTGGCGCAAAAATCATTAAGCAGGGTCGAAGACCTGCACAGGATAAATAAGGAGAAGTATGCCAAGGGCCTGGCCAGCGACATAGATATCATCCAGTCCGAGGCCGAGGTCGCGCGTATACGGCAGCTGCTTTACGAAGCGGAAGCCATAATGAAGCTTGCCGAAGACTCACTCAAGCTGATAACGAACTTAGTCGATGACCCCGCTCTCTGGAATGCCCGCATAGTGCTTTTAGAAGGGCTTGGTTACGAGAAGAGAGAAGTGGACCTGCCCGAAGCCATAAAGACTGCTTTTATCTACAGGCCTGATTACGAGGCCGCCAAGATAGATCTCCGCAACAGGGATATTGCCATAGTGGTTACCACCAATGGCATGCTCCCGACGATAAATTTACTGGCGAGTTACGGATTGAACGGCCTGGACGCCATATATGCCAAAGATCTCGCGAACGTAGGAGGAGGAAAATACAACAACTGGCAGGTGGGTTTCAACGTCGACGTGCCTTTGATAGGGGACGAGAACAGAGGAAAATACGAAAGATCCAAGTCCGAAAAAGAACAGGCGCTCCTGGCATTCCAGAGACTGGAGCAGAAGATAATACTCGACGTCAGGAACGTTGTTAGGGATATAGATATAAATTACAGGAAGCTTGAAGCGAGCAAGATAAGCAAAGAGTCCGAAGATCAGAACTACACCGCCCAGGAGCTGCGTTTTAAGGCGGGCCTCGTATCGACTCTCGATATCGTCATATACCAGGAGAGGCTGGCGAGAGCCGAAGTGAGCTATGTAAAAAGTATTATAGATTATAACGTTTCTTTGATAGAATTATCGAGGGCGCAGGGTACTATGCTTTTGGACGACAATATAACTTTAGAGGAGAGCTGAAAAAAGCTGTAAGCTGTAAGAAAACCATACAGCTTAAAACTTAAGAATGATTGGGAGAAAAAATGAGTAAAAAGTCTATTTATCTATTAGCAATGTTCCTGACGGCAGCTTTTATTACAGGCTGCGGCGCGGATAAAGATAAGGCCAAATACAAAGAAGAGCCGATCCCCGTAAAGGTCATGACGGTGAAGGCCGAGGATCTCGATAAGGCCCTCGAGTACGTGGGCAATATCCTGGGAGAAGATGAGGCTCAAGTTTTTCCTAAGGTGAGCGGGAAGATAATCGAGAAAGTAAATAGAGAGGGAGATCTCGTATCAAAAGGGGACGTGATAGCTTATATAGACAGGGATGAGGTGGGGCTAAAGTTCGAAAAGGCTCCCGTCGAGAGCCCTTTGACGGGCGTAGTCGGAAGGGTCTATGTTGACATAGGTTCAAGCGTGAGCACTACTACCCCGGTGGCGCTGATAGCCAATCTGGACCGCGCGGAGATACATCTCGATATTCCGGAAAAATATCTGCCGAAGATCTCCTTAGCTCAGAATGCCGATATCACAGTGGACGCTTATCCTAATGAGAAGTTCCTGGGAAAAGTTACCATGATCAGCCCTATATTGGATCTCCAGACGCGCGCGGCGCCTATAGAGATAAAGATAGAAAATAAAGACCACAGACTCCAGTCCGGCATGTTCGCTAAAGTGAAATTAGTCATCGAGGAGCAAAAGAACGTGCCCGTTATACTGAAAGAGGCTATAATAGGAAGAGGCGCGAATACGTATGTATATATAGTGGATGGCAAGAGAGCGTTCTTAAAGAATGTGATCTTAGGTTTGCGTCAGGGCCCTTACTATGGAGTTGAAAGCGGCGTGAAGACAGGCGACAAGGTCGTCATAGTGGGGCAGCAGCGGCTGCGCGACGGATGTCTTGTAGAGCCGGAAGAGTAAGTT
>JAPLMG010000084.1 GCA_026387165.1 Candidatus Omnitrophota bacterium | reverse complement strand
GCGGGAATCCAGACGAGGATTGTTTATGGATGCCCGCCCTTCGACTTCGCTCAGGGCATGCTTTCGCGGGCATGACATGATTTAGTATCTCAAAATAAGTTTCTCGACGAGTATGCAATGTTAATTTGGACGCAAGTGATTAGGCATGCCAATTTATTCCGGAAAAATTTTGACAGAATTTTAGCTTCTTTCAGGAATCTAAAATTCTTTTCTAAATCGCCATAAGGTGTCAGAAATCTCTTGACAAAATTGATCCGGTGGAGTACAATCTTTCACAAGTAGTAGTTGAGGTTATTAGCATCTTGTCCCCGTGAGGTAGAGACTAAACCTTGCGGTTTTTTTATTTTGCCGCTGTTTGAGAATGGCAAAATAATCCGCCGAAGCGCTCGGTTGCGTTCTGTTGGATGCGAAGGCGGATGCACCTTAGCTTAGTACTTAATACAGTTGAAAGGAGGAACAGGAAGCAATGGAAAAGGGTAAAGTAAAATGGTTTAACAACCAAAAAGGTTATGGATTTATTACACTTGATTCGGGCACGGATGTATTCGTACATCACAGCGCGATTCAGGGTGATGGCTATAAGACTCTGGACGAAGGTATGGACGTCGAATGCGAGGTCACCAAAGGTCCAAAAGGAGAACAGGCATCAAAAGTAAACAAGTTGTAACCTATCGTTGAAAGCAAGGGCCCGGTATTAACTTGCCGGGCCTTCTGTTTGCCACATTTGTTAAGATATCAAATCCTTAGTAGTTCATACATTGACTATTATCGGATTTGATGCTATACTTGTATACAGGATCATAGTAGGAAAGGGTGTAATATTTTCTTTTCAAGAAAATATTATTTTTTGCCCACTTAATTAATAATTTTAGGAAGTAGCTATGAAAAACCATATTTTCTTAAAAAATATTTGGCGGCTCGTTTTAACTATTCCGGCAGTTTTTCTTTTATCTGCATTGTTGTCCGATTTATGTCTTGCGGGCAAAGAGGATATTGAAGATAGGCGCAGGCAAAATAGTATAGGTAATTTTGGCCCTGGCTGGATTATCAATTCTGTTTTGGGCCAGCCGACAGGCACCGATGCCCTGGCAAATATAGAACGGCGTAATGAGACGGACGCTATGCAGGCAAAGATTGAGCAGAAAGTAAAGAAGTCTGCCGGTGAGGTTGTTACGCCCGAACTTAAGAAAAAAAGATCGGGCCCGGAGCCGTCGAAACAAAATACCAATACCCTAAAGACGGTGATCGATGACCCGAATTTTATCGATCAGCAGATGGCGGATGCTATTATAGATACGGCTAATCAGCAGACCGGCTCTGTAAAACTGCATATGGATGCTTGCAATGTCCAAATAACGCTGAGGGATGGCAAGATCTGGCTTACCATAGTTAGCAACTCAGGAAAGTCATCGCAATACTCTATAATCGGCCGCCTGGAAGAAGAATCTCTGGATGGCAAGAAGCCTGCACACAGCCGTAGCGGTATATCTTTAGAAAATGCCGTAACTACCTCCGGAGACTCGTTTGTGATCATGCTTAACGAGTATTATTACGACATAGCAAATGATAAATATAGATATACAGCCGAAAAGCAAGCAATTTTATTTCAAATGAACGGAAATAAGTTAATGACATCAGCTACATACTTATTACGCAATCAGTTTTTTTACAATTCAAAAACAGGCGCTTACTATTATCAGGCAAGCGACTGGTCGGTTGAGAAAGATACTGAAAGTCCATCATCATTCTACCTCAATATAGCTAACCGGCAGATAGGAAACGGCATGGCTATATCGGATACGCCAGCCGGTCAAAAAGCGGTTCAAAACCAGGCCAATAAACCTGAAGATAAATTGCTTAACGATAATCCGTCAGATGCAGTCAAAGAATCCAGTCTTAAAAATAGATCGATAGATGATGAGTCAAAAATGCCATCTTTAGGCGTATATGGTAAAAATGGGACCGCTTCCGGTGATATAAAACAATATGGTCAAGCTGATAGGGATAAGGAAGTTACAGGCGAGGCTCAGGACCCTGCTAAAAATGGCCACCCCCGCCCGTTTGATAATTTTTTGGAAATAAATATTAATTCGAATGATAAGCTTGAAGGATTCATGTCCGCGCTCAGGAACAAAGAAGGCAAGACAGAGGTTGAGAACGAGATGATACGTGCCGCGGAAACCCTGTTAAAGGGAAAAAATTATGTAGATGAAAAGACGATTTTGGAGTTTGAGGAGACTATCCGGATAGTTGAGGCGGCCAGCGCAATAAAGGATCTGTTTAGCGGTATTGATTTCGGGCTGATCAAACAGGCATTTACAGGCCTGGCGGAGGACTCAACCCGTATATATGATGATTATGCCAAAGATACCGCAAAGTTATATGAGAAACTGAAAGATCTGCTTGGCGTGGCCGTCAATAAAGAGACTCCCGATTCAGTAGAGGCAAGAATCGAGGTGGATACTTTATTGAGCAAGTTGAGGAGGAAGGATGTTTCCGGTATCAAAGATAACGAAAAGGCCGCCCTCGCGTTGGATGAGACGGCGCTGAAACCGCTGAGGGAGAAATATGCCGCAAACCTCAAATCAGTAGTAAAGGATTTCATTTCAGTAGTAAAAAAGATACTTAATGATAAAAACCCCGTATCGATAGAAAAAGACAGCAACGGTTTAAAAGCCCTGTTCCTCCTTGACAGGAAGGCTGTAACTACCCGCTAAGCGATCATTCCGCTATTTCACCAAAACAAACCCCGTTTATGATATAATCTTGAGTTGAATTATTTAGCGTGTTAAAAGGATTATAATAGTAGAGGGGTTGCCTTTAATGGATCATATGCTACATCCCTCCGATGAAGAATTAGTAGCCAGGGCCAGGAAGAAAGACAAACAGGCCTTTACGGAGCTCTTTGACAGATACAAGAATAGAATCCTTGGTTATCTGTACAGGTATACGCACGATTACCATCTTGCCGAGGACCTGACAGTAGAAACATTTTTAAGCGTTTATAACAATATCGCTTTCTATGAGGAAAAGAGCAAATTTCTGTCCTGGCTTTATACTATAGCCACCAATTGCGCTAAAAAGGAACTGCGGAAGAAAAGATACCGTACGGAGGTATCTCTGGACGAGCCCATAATGTCAGAGGACGGTAAGATCAAATTAGCGGATTTTGTGTCAGATGAGAAGACGAGGCCCGACTATGCCGCGAGAGAAAATGAATTCAAAGAGCTCATATACAAGATAGTCGATGCGATGGATGAGAAATATAAGAGTGTTTTACTGCTATGCGATATCGAAGGCCTCAACTACAAGGAGGCGGCAAAAACGCTGGGAATCAACCCCATAACGGTAGGGACCAGGCTAAGGCGCGCGAGAAAAGCGCTTTATGAGGCGCTTAAAAGATACGATATTAAATTCTGATTGCGTGAGGCTCCAAATATGGAACGGAAAAAAGAAGAATTCATGATCCAGGAAAAAATAAAGAGGCTTCTTAATGGTCCTCCCGAATATAAGTTATCGGACGGGAAGAGGCGGGAGTTTATAGCCAGGCTTTATGGCGTAACAGAAGAGAAGAAAAAGATCGTTCATTATATCTTCTCGAAAGAATCCCGCAGGCTTGTCGGTGCCGCTGCCGCCCTATCGGTCCTATTCATTGTCTATAACTACATGTTCGCGGCGTTAAATCCCTATGTATGCAATGCTACAGGCACTGTCAAGATATACAAGTCCGCCAGGAACGAATGGGTCATGTTTGAAAACGGCAGGGCCAGGATTGGCAAGGATGACATAGTCAAAACGTTCTCGGACGGCGGGGCGGATCTGACCATTCCAAATCTGTACCATATAAGAATGAGAGCCAATACCGAGATAAAGCTGGCGCTGGCAGGTTCAAGAGCCATTCCTAAGAAAACGATATATGAGTTAGCCAAGGGCAAGGTATTTACGGATAAAAGGCATAACGGCACGAGAGAACCCTTTGAGATATGCACGCCCGAAGCCCAGGCCGTAGCCCTGGGGACAGAGTTCATGGTCGAATCCATACCTGAACTATCAAGGACAAGGGTCAGCGTATTAGACGGAGCCGTCAGGGTAACATCGATAAAATTGGATGGCCTTATTCCTGCGGATACGGTCACGGTCGAGGCGGGAGAAAAAACAGTGGTTAACAAATATGCTGCTCCGGAAAGACCGGTTGTGCTTCTGGAGGACGATCTCAGAGAGCTCGAGGAGCTATACCGCATAGGCGAAAAACAGCAGGTTGCTTTATTGATAAGTACGGGAAGAGGGCGCACGCGCGAGCTTTTGTCATATACCCCTCTTTATATATCAGCCGAGAAGCCGTCCTTTTTACCCGCGAAGATCGAACAAATAGCCAGGCAGTTCAGCCATGCCGTAAAGGAAGGTTCGAAAGAGGATCATCTTAACAGCATAAAGGAATTTGAGGGAATTGTTAACGGGTATTCAAATCCAAAATATGATGTTCAGCTGCTATTGTTCATCGGCGCTTATTATGAATACCTGAACGAGCATGAGAAAGCGATCGAAACATTCAGCAGGGTGGTTTCGCGTTATCCGCATTCCAATCTTGCCAGTATGGCACAGTGTGCAATAGCCGTTATTTATGAGGATGCCTTAAAGGATCGCCAGAAGGCCAAAGAGGCGTACGGAAAGATACTGTCCGACTATCCGGAAAGCCCCGAAGCCGAAGAGGCTTTGGCAGGACTCGAAAAATTATTAAAATAAATATTTGAAATATTTCACACCTTGAAGGGATTATACTAATGAGGGGCAGGGTGTCCTGCCCAATTTTTATCGAATGATTTTAAAGGAGTTTAAAAAGGGGAGGTGCGTCATGAAGCTAAAGTATGGTGTGGTGGTAGCTGTCTTGGTGTTTTTGTTCACCGGCGCATGTTATGCGGAAGGTGCCGAGCTTTGCAAGGAAAACGGCGGAGCTGTTTACAATGTGCCCGGGAAATCGATAGGCCAGGTTATCGCTGGCAAAAAAGTCGTTGAAAATATTGTTTCGGTGAAAAATAGTATTCAGGAAGTAAATTCAGAATTGCTCCAGAAACAGTTAAATAAGAAGGAAGCACGCGCTCCTATTGTTGAAACGATAGATGGAAGAGTGGTTAGCTTGACCGCCTTTAGTGTCGACGGGAAGACGTCGGATAAGTATGTTTTCGATGGGATCGGCAGGCTTGACTATACCCTGCACTACGACGTGGAAAAAGGAGACAAGAATGACGCACACGCTCCTCTTGTTAAGTATGAAGACAGCAAGATTCAGAGCCTGACCGTCTTCACTGCTAAGTGGAATCCGGCAGTGCAATATGCGTTTGATGACGGAGTTCTTGCTGAGGAGAGTGTATGGAATATACAAAAAGGAGACAAGAATGACGCACACGCTCCTCTGGTTGACTTTAAGGGCGACGAGATCTTGAGCCTGACCATATTTGCAAATAAGGGACAGCTATCTGAGAAGTACATATTTGACAAAGGAATGCTTGTAGAAGAAATTATTTTTGATGGCCAGGGAAAGGTCAAAGATGTGCCGATGGATACCAGGTCGAATCCGGGGCCGGAACAGGCCAATCCGGTTAATATCTTAGATTTGCAAAAACTTCGACCAATTAATCATGCTGATAGCGTGGCTAATGCAGCAATCAGCATGCGGGTAACTGTTACGAAAAGCGAGGAAAATATTGATGTCGCTAATGTAGCTGCCAAAAATAACGCTAAGGTAAAAGCTCATGAAGCAAATGATCAGACGATGAAGCGGAGGATTAGTGAGAGGAGAAAAGATATGCTAAAAGCGTTAGAGGGGTCGGAGGATAAGGAAAATAAATAATAATCGTACAGGAACTGTATTGAGGCGTAGCGGATCGGTTCCGCTACGCCTTTTTTGTGGACTGTTGTTTGATAGCGGCAAACAATCCGCCGAAGCATATGTTATATTAACTATTGATTGCGAAGGCGGATATAATTTGGTAAAATACTCAAATATGGAAAAGAATTTAGATAAACAGCTGGAGCTCATAAAGCGCGGCACCGTTGAAATAATACAGCTTGAGGAGCTTAAGAAGAAACTTGAGCGCGCCATCAAAACCAACAAGCCGCTCGTTATAAAAGCCGGTTTCGATCCCACCGCACCGGATATTCATCTCGGACATACGGTATTATTAAGGAAGATGCGCCATTTTCAGGATTTGGGGCATGAAGTAGTCTTTTTGATAGGAGACTTTACAGGTCTTGTCGGCGATCCAACCGGCCAGTCAAAAACAAGGCCTCGTCTTACAAGGGAAGAGATCGGAGAGAATGCGAAGACTTACGAGAAGCAGGTTTCAAAGGTCCTGGATATAAAACGTCTTAAAATAATATTTAATTCGAAATGGTTTGATAAGATGACCCCTTATCAGATGGCGGAGCTTGCAGGGAAACAAACTGTGGCACGCGTCCTTGAAAGAGATGATTTTTCTAACAGGTACAAAGCGGGCCAGGATATCAGCTTCCTGGAATTTTTATATCCTTTATTTCAATCTTATGATTCCGTGGAGTTAAAATCGGATATTGAGCTTGGTGGAAGTGATCAGAAATTTAACATGCTTATGGGGCGCACGATACAGGAGCGTTATGGCCAGGAGGCGCAGGTGGTCTTAACTATGCCGCTTCTCGAGGGGCTGGACGGTGTTAATAAGATGTCGAAGTCTCTCGGAAATTATGTCGGTATCAATGAGAGCGCTAAAGATATGTTTGGCAAGATCATGTCGGTATCGGATGAACTTATGTATAAATATTATGAACTTTTGACGGACGATGATACCGCCAAAATAAAATCTGATGTTGCCGGCGGTAAATTGCATCCCAAAGCCGCAAAGATAAATCTCGCTAAGATGATCGTCACCCAATATCACGGCGATAAAGAGGCTGCAAAACAGGCCGAGGAGTTCGACAGGGCATTCAAAGACAAAGGTTTTCCAGAAGACGTACCTCTACAGGAGATGTATGACACAATCGACATGAATGTTGTCTCTGTCAGCGCTAGTATATTGAAGCTCAGTAAAGGCGAAGTAAAACGCAAAATTTTTGAGGGCGCTGTTGAAGTAGATTGTGCTAAGGTAAGTAGCCCTAATTTGATTTTAGAAGCGGATA
Organism: Candidatus Omnitrophota bacterium; assembly: GCA_026387165.1. Lineage (GTDB taxonomy): Bacteria > Omnitrophota > Gorgyraeia > 2-01-FULL-45-10 > 2-01-FULL-45-10 > 2-01-FULL-45-10. The sequence continues at coordinate 770 of JAPLMG010000084.1, read as the reverse complement.
GGGAATATAAGATACGGCTTGGCAAGAAGTTCGCCAAAATTATAATTAAAAAGAATAGATAAATTTTTACGGGTGACATTGGATGGGACCCAAATTGCGGACTCTAAAAAAATTAAAATTTTCTGCCGTTTCGTAGTAAAAATTCCACGTCTCTGCCTATTGAGAATAAAAGTGAAATAATGCTTGACAAAATTCGCAAAAATGATATACTCGTACCTCGCGATAGAACTGATTGCACGTCTTAAAGAGCGTGGATAACAGCTTCGCAAGGAGGAGAAGTTATCATTACTTCACCTTAAAAATTTGGAATACATAAAGCAGCAGAGGATGAAATATTAAGACGTCTCTGACGTCTTTTTTATTGTCTAAATCCGTCCCCTGGACGGGTTTTTTAGTCTGTTCTTTCAAATAGACGAGTTTAGTTTTTGCCGATCAAGTGCTCGCTTCTACTATGCCATTCAAATCGTAAAATTCGGGTATGGCTTCGTAGGAATTTATTCCTGCGTAGCCCAACCGGCTATTGCGCATTGAAGGGCGAAACAGAATGCGGGAATAAGCCAAGGACGGAATTCTTCAGATATTCAATTGGAGAGTTTGATCCTGGCTCAGAGTGAACGCTGGCGGCGTGGTTTAGGCATGCAAGTCGAACGATACCGCAAGGTATAGTGGCAAAAGGGTGCGTAACGCGTGAGCAATCTACCTTTAAGTGGGGAATAACCCTGGGAAACCGGGGCTAAAACCGCATATGACCACGGCTCGGAATCGAGCTG
>JAPLMG010000198.1 GCA_026387165.1 Candidatus Omnitrophota bacterium | reverse complement strand
GCATAACTCCGGATCATGGGAAAACTCCAATCCTGCGCCCGGCAGGACAGCGCATTTCTTCGCGGCGTCCACTGCTTTCTTATCCGGCTCATAACCTTCCGGGGTAGCCACCTTTAGATTGAGGCCCACTTTAGCGCACGCGCACATCAGAGAATTAAGAACGTTATTAGCATCACCTATATAGGAGACCGTTATACCCTTAAAGGTCCCGAACTTCTCCTTGATTGTGAATATATCACTCAACGCCTGGCAGGGATGGGCGTAATCGCTAAGGCCGTTTATCACCGGAACCGTCGCGTACATCGCCAGATCCTCTACATCGGCATGCTTATAAGTCCTGGCGACAAGGCAGTCTAAGTATCTGGAGAGGACCTTAGCCACATCCTTCACCGATTCTCTGCCGCCCATGCCTATCTCTGACGGGCCCAGATATATGGCGTATCCGCCGAGCTGAACCATGCCTATCTCAAAAGAGACCCTCGTTCTGTTGGAAGGCTTCTGGAATATAAGCCCGATGGACTTACCCTTTAAAGAGTCGGCGTACTGCGCCCTATCCTTCTTTATCTTACTGCCAAGCTCTAATATACTTTCGATATATTCAGGCGAGAGAACGCTTATTGAAAGCAGGTCTTTCTTCTTCATCTTTAAGCCCCTCTTTCTATGCTTTTGCCAATACCTTATCGAGTATGGAGACAGCTTTATCTATCTCAAGCCTTGTCACATTCATTGGGGGCATTATCCTCAAGACGTTCCCTTGAGTGCAATTTATAAGCAGGCCCTCTTCAAGACACTTGCTGTATATGCTCTCCCCCTCCGCACTAAGCTCAACGCCTATCACGAGCCCCATGGACCTGATCTCTTTTATAAAATGGTACTTCTTTTTTAACGCTTTTAATTTTTTTGTTAAATAGGCGCCTTGTCTTTTCGTATTCTCGAGCAGATTCTCTTTCTTTATCGCCTCGAATACCGCAAGCGCCGCTGCCGATACAAGCGGCGAGCCTCCGAACGTGGACGCATGCGTCCCGGGCGTAAGCACATCCTGGAACTTCTCGGAAGCCACGCATACGCCTATCGGGACTCCTCCGCCGATCGCTTTGGCGAGCGTCATGACATCCGGCGTTACGCCGTAATTCTTGAAGCAGAACATTTTGCCGGTCCTGCCCATCCCCGTCTGGACCTCATCTAAGATCATCAATATATCTTTTTCGTCACAAATTTTTCTTACCTCTTTCATGTATTCTCCGGTCGCGATATTTATCCCGCCTTCGCACTGTATCGGCTCGAACATCACCGCCGCTGTCTTATCCGTGATCGCTTCCTTAAGCGCCTCTATATCATTGAACGGTATATGCACGAAACCTTCCGGAATGGGCTCAAAGCCCTTCTTCACCTTGTCCTGCCCTGTCGCGGCTATCATTCCGAGAGTCCTTCCGTGGAAAGACTTCAGCATCGTTATGATCTGATATTTACCTTTGTCATGGCCATAAAGTCTCGCAAGTTTCACCGCCGCCTCGTTGGCTTCGGCGCCTGAATTCGCGAAGAAAACTTTACCTTTGAACGACTCCTCGATTATCTTTTTAGCCAATAGTCCCTGCAGTTGGGAGTAATAGTTATTCGAGACATGCATCAGCTTTTTCGCCTGTTTCGCTACGGCGCTGCTTACCATAGGATGGCAATGGCCTATGCCGGATACCGCCCAGCCCGGAAAGAAATCAAGATACGCCTTTCCGTCAATATCCCAAACCTTGGCACCTCTTGCCCTCTCAAGGCAAAACGGCACTCTCTTGTAGGTGCACATGATGTACTTGTCATATAACTGAACTACTTTCTCAGTTTTGCTCACTTCTTGCGTCTCTCCTTCTTTAGCTTACAGCTATTTTACGATTTCCGTACCGATACCTTCATCGGTAAATATTTCCAAAAGAAGAGCGTGCGGAATGCCCGCATCAAGTATATGCGCCTTCTTAACTCCGCCTTTTATCGCGTTTACACAAGAGATCGCCTTCGGGATCATCCCCGAGTTAACAGTCTTGTTCTTTATCAGCTTACTTATATCGCCAACCGTAATCGTATTATAGAGCGTCCGAGGATCCGTTTTATCCTTCATTATCCCCCGGACATTCGTAAGGAGCACGAACTTCTCGGCCTTCAACGCCACCGCGATCTCACTCGCCACATCATCAGCATTCACATTATATAGATTCCTATCCCTGCCTATACCCAGCGGATATATGACCGGTATTATATTGTCTTCGATCAATTGCCTTACCACCGTAGCGTCAACGGATGTAACCTCACCTACAAACCCTAAGTCCGCTTCGCCGCCTTGCAGCTTCTTTACTTTGATCAGGCCGTTCTCTCTGCCGCTCAATCCAAATGCCTTGGTGCCAAGCTCTTTCAGGGTCTTGACTATCTGCTGATTGATCGAATGGAGAGCTTTATCTATTATATAGATCGACTCCTTGTCCGTTACACGTCTACCCGCTATAAATCTGGGCTCTATGCCCGCCTTCTTCATGAACTTCGATATCAAAGGCCCGCCCCCATGAACGAGTATGGGCTTCATGCCGGCGTAGTTCATGAATACTATATCTTCGAGAACCGATCTGTCAATGCCGTTCTCGTCTACCGCGGCGCCGCCGTATTTAATGACGACGACTTTTTCGAAAAATCTCTTTATATAAGGAAGCGCCTCTATAAGCACTTCGCTCTTCTTAATGGCTTCTCTCATAAAACCTCTCGTCATTGCGAGGGCACGAAGCGCCCGAAGCAATCCCAAATTAGATTGCTTCGCTCACCTAAAGGCCGCTCGCAATGACAAAAATGGTTTCGCTTCATATTTACGTGCTGTACTTCGAATTTATCGCTACATACTCCCTGGAGAAGTCACAGGTCCACGCCGTGGCTTTATGAAGGCCGCTCTTCAGATCCACTTTAATATAGACATCTCTCTTTGTAAACAATTTGTGCGCCTTATCTTTATCAAGGCCTTTAACGCTCATGCCGTTCGAAAGGGCCTTTAAGCTGCCCAGATAGAGATCGACCTTATCCGGGTCGAAGCTGACCCCGCTTGAGCCTGCCGCGGCAACGATCCTGCCCCAATTCGGGTCTTCACCGCACACGGCGCATTTCAGGAGATTCGATGTCGATATCTTCCTGGCGATCGCTTTCGCGTCCAACTCACTTTTGGCGCCGGTTACGGAGATCTCTATGAACTTAGTGGCGCCCTCTCCGTCCCGCGCCAACTGCTTGGCGAGTTCACCCGTTACGAATTTCAGCGCCTTCGTAAATTTTCGGTAATCGCCGCCCTTGTCATTTATCTCTCTATTTTCCGCCAACCCGTTAGCTATTATAAAACATGAGTCGTTCGTGCTCATGTCACCGTCCACCGATATCATGTTGAATGAGCCGCCTATTGCCTCGTCCAGCGACGCACCGAGCATTCTCTTTGTTATCGCCGCATCCGTAGAAATAAAGCATAGCATCGTAGCGTGTCCCTCGACGCGCTTTCGCTTGCTCGGGACTATCCTGAGCGAAGCCGAAGGATGTCCCTCGGTCTTCATGTCGGGATATATCATGCCCACGCCTTTACACGCCCCGCCTATCGTGACGGCAGCCTTGCCGAGTTTTACCTTAACGGCCAATTCCTTCTTCATAGTGTCGGTCGTCATTATGGCCCCGGCGAAACAGGCACCTTTGGTCCCGGACAGCCCCTCTATAAGTTCCGGTACAGCCTTTTCTATCTTTTCCAGCGGCAAATAGACGCCTATGATGCCGGTTGATGCCACCAGGACTTCCCTATTATCCAGCAATAGGGCCTTCCCGATAAACTCGGTCATCTTCAGAGCATCTCTGTCTCCTATCCTGCCATTGGCGCAATTTGCGTTGCCGCTATTCACTATTATCGCCTGATGCTCTTTATTCTTAAGATGAATCCTGCTCACCTTAATAGGTGACGCCTGAAACCTGTTGGTTGTAAAAGCGGCCGCCGCCACGGCAGGAACTTCGGAATAAAGAAGCGCCAGATCGGCTCTGCCCGATCTTTTTATCCCGGCCTTAACTCCGCTCGCCAAAAAACCTTTCGGCGCGGTTACGCCGCCTTTAACAACTATCATACAACCCTCTTGTTTGTCGCGTTTATTGAGCTTTTTGCGTTTATTGAGTTAACGCTATAAACACAACAAACGCTATTAACACAATAAACTCTTATAATAATCCTTCCGTCTCACTAAATCCGGACATGATATTCATATTCTGTACCGCCTGGCCCGCGGCGCCTTTTTTAAGATTATCGATGCACGCGATGACTATCAGGGTCTTCCCGGTCACTTTAAGCCCTATATCGCAATAGTTCGACAAGACTACATCCCTTACCTGCGGGAGCTTGCCTTCGTCGTATATCCTTACGAACGGCTTTCCCTTGTAGAATTTTTTATATATGTCAATGGCGCCCTTCGTATCGAGATTCTTTGTTAACTTCATATATATGGTCGAGAGCATCCCCCTGTTTATCGGAATAAGATGCGGGGTGAAGACAACATCTATCTTTGTTCCCGCAACCTGCGACAATATCTTATTGATCTCCGGCTTAGGCTGGTGCTCGTTGACCTTATAAGCTTTCAGATTCTCGTTCACCTCGCTAAAACTGAGCGCAAGGTCCGGCTTTCTGCCGGCGCCGGTCACGCCGCTCTTCGAATCTATAATAACGGAGCTATCGTCTATTAGCTTTTCCTTTACCGCGGGCGCTACGCCCAGGATAGCGCTCGTCGGATAACAGCCGGGGTTAGCTACCAATTTTGCTTTTTTAATCTCGTCGTGATACAGTTCCGGTAATCCGTATACCGCTTTCGTCAGATTCCCTTTATCTTTATGCTCAATGCCATACCATACCTTATATACGTCAGGGTCAAGCCGGTAATCCGCGCTCAGATCCACTACTATCTTTCCCGCATTCAAAAATGCGGGCGCTATCTCCATGGAGATCTTGTGCGGAAGCGCCAGGAATATGAGGTCGACATTTTTTGCCATTGCCTCAGGCCTCGGCTTGCGGCAGATCAGGTCACATCTGCCTTTAAACGCCGGAAATATCGAAGATATCGGCTCCTCTATTTCTATCACCGCCGAGAGCTCGGTTATCTCGACGCTCTTATGATTTATCAAGATCTTTATTACTTCTTCGCCGGCATAGCCCGTAGCGCCGACCACTCCAACTTTGATCATAAATTAGCCCCTCCTTCTGCTTCGCCCTTCAATTATCAATAGCCGGTAGGGCTTCGCAGGAATTATCTATAAGGTCCTACGAAGCCATACCAAAACTTTAAAATTTGATTGGCGAAGTAGACCCTCCCGTCGGACTCGAACCCTTATGTTAAATTAAAAAACCTATCCTGTCAACTAAAATATCGTCGGCGTTGACAAGATAGGTTTTTATTTTCCGTCGAGGCCTTTTCTACCTCTTAGTAAACTGGAATCTCCTTCTTGCACGCTTCCGGCCGTATTTCTTACGCTCTCTGGCGCGCGGATCGCGGGTCAAGAACTTAGCCTTTTTAAGGGGGCTCTTCAGGCTCTCCTGAATTTTCATATTTCTTCGTCAGCTTAACAAGCTCCATGGTCTGCATAATGACCAGGCGGTGGCTCTCGCGGTTAAAATATTCGATGAACGGCCTCTTATTAACGGTGATCACTCCGCCGCCCTCGAGCATCCTTACCCGCGCGATCGACTTCTTACGCCTACCTGTCGCAATATACTGGACTTTCTCTGACATTATCTTTACATGCTCCTCATCCTTCGACGCGGCCGCCTTTGGCGGCCTTGCTCAGGATACCCTGAACCTGCCGAAGGGTCATATTAAACTGTTAACGGCTTCGGGCTCTGGGCTTTATGCGGATGGTTCTCATCGACATAAACCTTGAGCTTCTTAAGCAGCTTTGCGCCAAGCTTGCTCTTGGGCAGCATACCCTTAACCGCGTGCCTTATAACGTGCCCCGGGTTTTTCTTCATCTTAACTTCGAGCGTCTCGAGATGCAGCCCGCCCGGATAAGCCGTATACCTTTTATATACCTTGTCGGCATTCTTATTTCCGGTGATCTTAATCTTGCTTGCGTTGATAACTATTACTTCGTCCCCGGTATCCTGGTGAGGCGAATATATGACCTTGTTCTTGCCCATGAGCACGGTGGCCACTTTGCACGCAAGCCGGCCCAGGACCTTATCCTTGGCATCGACAAGGAGCCATGCCTTTTTTATATCTTTCTCCGGAATTAGATACGTTCTCGAGCTGTTCTTCACCCCGCCCATTCCTTTCTTATATACATAAGATCTATTTAACCATTAATCTTGGTTATACCTCGCCACAAAACTGACACTCTGTGTAAGAATGGGCGGGGTTCATATTATCTCTTCAAACCAATGTACATCCGCCTTCGCAATCAACTGTCAATAGACCCGATGCTTCGGCGGATTGTTTGCCGCAATCAAACAAAGGCAAACAAAAAAACCGCCTCTTACTTAAGAGGCGGTAGATGATACCATACCGGCCCGAAGTTGTCAATATTAAATTTAAAAAGTGTAAAAAAATCAATGAAGCCCGCCCTTGCCGCCGCGCACCGCTCGCACACAATACGCGGACGTCTTAAGGTCAACATACGCGGTGCCTGAGTAGAAATAAACGTAATAGGCGAAGGTGTCCAGGGCTATGCGTGTAGTGCTGGACCAATAGGCATTAGACTGCGTATAATAAGGGCTGGTGGTAAATATCGAGTCTATATAAGGCGCCGACCCGCTGTGTCTCACAATTGATTCTAACTCTTTTGCGTTTGGAATACGCCAATCGTCGTGATTAGCGAACTTGATTGTATTTAGCCCTAATACTGTATTACCAGTTGGATTATTTAGAGAACCGTTTAAAAACACATCAAAAGCGTTTGCCCATGTATACGTAGACTTAGTAGCAGGCGGCGGCGTAGTCGCGGTATCATTATAGTCGTGAATAGTGCCGTCGTCCGTCTTTTGCTCCCACATGAGGCCGGTGGCGTTATCTGTTACTGTCCCTGCCTCGGCGCCGGTGCCGGCGGTAAATCGGGGAGTTACCGGATTTCCCATCTGGTACCACCCGTCGTCGGGTTTAGAGTCGTACTGAATGGTCTGGCCCGTCTTGGGCAGGTCGCCGGCAGGTTTAGGCACAATAGCCCTAATCTCTACCTCCTCCGCGAAAGACGGGACGTTACTTGTAAAAAAGAACAATAATAAAAGGCCTTGAATAATCTTTTTCATGATCCCCTCCCCTCTTAATGAAGTCCACCCCCGCCGCCGCGCACCGCACGCACAGCGCCGAAGCCGGTCGCCTTCGGGCTGAAGACGACGCTGCCCCCGATGACAGGAGGAGAAGCGGGGGCATCTATGAGGATGACGCACCACATGTAGTCAGTGGCGGTGGCGTCTGGGTCGTAAGTAGTGCTGGCTAAATAGCCGCCGGGAGACGTATAATAAGGGCTGGTGGTAAATATCGGGTCTATATAAGGCGCCGATCCGCTGTATCTCACAATTGATAATAACTCTGTTACGTTTGGAATACGCCAGTCGTTGTGACCGGCGAAATTGATTGTATTTAGCCCTCCTGCCCCGCTTAGAAACGTATTAAACATTTGTGTCCATGTATAATTATTATCCTTATCGTGAATACCGCCGTCGTTCGTCTTTTGCTCCCAAATGAGGCCAGTGGCGTTATCTGTTACTGTTCCTGTCTCGATGCCGGTGCCGGCGGTAAATCGGGGAGTTACCGGATTTCCCATTTGGTAGTACCCATCATCAGCTTTTCCTGAGTATTGAGTGGTCTGGCCCGTCTTAGGGAGACCGCCGCCGATAGGTTCAGGCACAATAGCCGTTACGCTTATGCTCCCCGCAGAAAAAGTACATGTTGATGTTACGTCGTATCCCCCACCCGTGTGAGCGGTTATTGTAATCGCTACATCTTCCGAACCCGCAAGTCCGAGATTATTATAAAGTGTCGGGTAAGCAGTCTTTACGCTTATCGGCGACGTGGGAATAGAACCTGCGAGGATCACGCTCGCGTAACTCAAACCCGCGGAGGCTGCGTAATATCTCCTTATGCGCCTGACCTCATCTATGCCTTGCATTTTGCCTGCGAGATAGACGGCATTATACAAGCCCACACTCGCTATGGCTGCCACTAACAGAAATATCACTACTACAATAAGAATAAAGCCTTTTCTATTCATAATCATATATTTTTTTCACTATGTCCCCAGAACATGGATCTTCGTATTGAGCGAAGAGCTCTTATTACCTTGTTGAGCGGTAATTTGTATGGTTAAATCTGCGCCATCCCACCATGAGGACGTTGCCGGAAAAGCTGTTATGCGATTAGAGATAACGTCAACCACGCCTCCTTTACTATATTCGAAGGTATTATCGCTTTTACGGCCGTAGGTTACTACAGTATCGGCTGTGAATTCAGGCAGATTACTGCCCGCAGCAGCATAGTCTATAGTAGCCATAATGCTTGTGGCGTAGCCGCTGGCAGTGGTTGTGCTTATGGTCAAGGGTTTCGCGTATCTAAGAACCCTCGTCATATGGCGCATCACAATAGAAGCTTCATTAGTGGCGGCGATCTGATTGTTGATCATTGTCCGGAAAGTCAGCTCAGAGACAAACTGACATGTCAACGCGAGAAAGATGATACCGCTTATTACCATCGCAATGATAAGCTCCACGAGTGTTAAGCCTCTATTATTCATTAATCACTGATCCCATGTCACTTTAGCGATTATTAATTTATAGCCGCCCATATCGGTAATGGTATATTTCCTCGTTGCTGTGGAATATCGACTGAGAAATGCGCCTCCGAACGCGGTTGCCCCGGGAAGCGGATCGGAGAGGCCATCTCCAGCGGTTACATTAAGGCCGGGGTAATCTTTTTTGTAAAGACCTTCCATAGTTTCGCGGGCAAAGTTCGCGGCAACTATGCGCGCGCTTACCTGCAGGGTTAAGTGATTACAATATACAATATAGGAGAGAGCTCCTATGGCAGCGATAGCGATAAGAATAATGGCTATTATTACTTCTATTAAAGAAAAACCTGCTTTAGTATTTTTCATGGCCTTAAAATTTAAAAATAGGGTTAAAAATAGGGGACAGTGCCCTATTTAAGTTAGCTGCAGGCTTGAATGTTACCATGCCACCCGAAGTCGTCAATATTATCTTATCTCTGCGAAAGCCCCGCCATCTGCTCAACTAGTTGAAGGGCGAAGCAGAATGGCTTCGTAGGACCTTATAGACAATTCCTGCGAAGCCCTACCGGCTATTACTAGTTGAAGGGCGAAGCAGAATGGCTTCGTAGGACCTTATAGACAATTCCTGCGAAGCCCTACCGGCTATTACTAGTTGAAGGGCGAAGCAGAATTAAATAACCCCTCTTTCCTTCAGATCCTTCTCTAATCTTTCCGAACCTTCATATTTGATCGATTCTATGCCAAAGGCAGCGGCTTCCTTTATAATGTCCTCCCGGTCATCTATGTAGAGAACGGCCGACTTATCTCCTCCCGCGCGCCTGACGGCATCTTCAAATATAAGCTTCTCCGGCTTTATCGCTCCTACGGCAAATGAGACTATTATCTCATCAAATATCTTTAATATATCGAATTTCTTCACAATATATTCGTAATGCAGCCTGCTTATATTGGAGAGAAGGAAGAGCTTATAATCTTTCTTGAGCCGCCTGGCGATGGCGCATGACCCCTCGTCAAGCCAGAATATATCGTTCCATATGGAGACGAAGTCCCTGAAAGGTATCGCGATGCCCAGATGCTTAGTGACCCCGGCGTGAAAATCTTTCGGGGATATCTGTCCTCTCTCAAAAGCCTGAGTCAACTTGGAATCAAAGAAGAGCCTGCGGACTTCTTCGGAATCGAGACGAAAAAGATTCGCGAACTTCTTCGCCGAAATACTGTGGTCGAACCTTATAAGAGTGTTGCCCAGGTCAAAAATTATGACACTGTAACGCTTCCCCACGCGGAGCCTATCTTATATTGCCTTTCATGAACATTCCGGGCTTGCACTTCATGCTTTTAGATCCGCGCCACGTCTTGCCTCTAACGCACGCTGTCCCGCAACTGTCTAAAACACTGTACAGGAGGCTCAAAACTATTATAGCCGTTCCGAGCGTATATCCCACTGTCTGCAGAAGCCCTTTCTTGTGCTTATCAGCTAATATGCAAAGCACATACCCTATAGCAAGCGACATGAACAAAGCTAATGCCCCTTTCATCATAAACATGTTTTTGCCCTCCCTTTCTTATCCTTCGACTTCGCTCAGGATAAGACCCTGAGCCTGTCGAAGGGTCTTAGTATTCAATATTCATCAGACATAAGCCCTTGGCCGGTGCCGTAGGGCCCGCCGACTTTCTCTCTCTTTTCAGCAGTATCTCTTTTATGCTCTCTCCGGGCATCTTACCGCGGCCGATCTCAAGCAGGGTGCCGGCTATAGTTCTTACCATATTATACAAAAATCCATCAGCCCAGAGATCAATATATACCAGGTCTCCGCGTTTTTCAATCTTAATCTTCTTTATCGTGCGGACGGTACCCCTCGACAAGCTCGGCCTCGACAAGCTCGGCATTCGCCCTGAGCTTTTGTCGAAGGGTCGAACCATATTCAATTCACTGCTGCCGGCGGCTTGAAAGGCCTTGAAGTCATGCCTGCCTGTAAGTACCTTGGCGGCGCGCCTCATCGATCTCATATTCAGGGGATAGGAAAAACGGGCCGCGAAATGCCTTATGAAAGGGTCGGTGAAACGCGCGGTCGTCACGGTATAGCGGTACCGTTTTGATCTTGCCGAGCGCTGGGAATCAAATTCCAGAGGAGCGGACTCCGCGGATACTATCAGGATATCTTCGGCAAGCGAGCTGTTAAGAGCGTCTTTTATCTTGTTCGGGGCAAGCTTTGAACGCGTCTTGAAGTTGGCGACCTGGCCAATGGCATGCACGCCCGAATCGGTCCGTCCGGCGCCCGTCAACTTTACTTTACGGCCGGTTATTCTTTTGAGCGCCGATTCGATACACCTCTGGACGGTCTCGGCATTCTTCTGGAACTGCCACCCCGAATAATGCGTCCCGTCATACTTTATAACAAGCTTTATGTTACGCGTCGAAGATCTCCTGCTCGATCGTATTCATTCCGCTGTCTTTGCCGGCATACATAAGGCTGCCGACCTTCTTCACCATCTCTTCAACCGACGACGGCGGTTTCAGAAAAGTTACGGTGCCGAAGGTAAAAGTCACGGGCCACTTGTTGGTCTCCATAATATTCAACAGGACGTTCCGCATCCTGCTCAAGACCGCCTGAGCGGCCTCGGCTCCCGTCTCAGGAAGAAGCATCGTGAACTCGTCGCCTCCGAAACGCGAAATGATATCTAATTTACGCAAATTTTTTCTTACAGTATCCGCGACCGAGCGCAGGAGCTGATCCCCGGCTTTGTGGCCGAAACGGTAATTCACGATCTTAAAATTATCTATATCCATGTAAGCTACCGTGAAAGGATGTTTATATCTCTCGAGCCTGGCTATCTCTCTTCCCGCCAGATCGTAAAAGGCGCGCCTGTTCACGGCTCCGGTCAGGGCATCCATCCTCGACAACTCTTCATTTATACCAAGGGCCTCTTTCAGAGAAGATAAAAGAAGAGTGGCTAAGAAGAAGAATACCAGCTCTATCGACATATTGAGATAGGATATTTCAGAGTTAAAGAGATATGCCTTATCGCTCACATTCTCGACGAACCATACCGTGGCGCATAGAACCGAGCTCAATGCTCCGATGCGTCTCGTAGTGAACCATATGAAAAAAGATACCGGTATCAAATAAAAACATAAGAATGAAAGATTCCGGCCTGTTGCGTGATCGACATATGCGGCTCCGCCGATGAGCAGAGCTCCTAAGGTCATTAATAGTATCCTGGGCAGACTGCGAATCTTATACGCTGCTGACATACGGCCTCCTGTTAAATTCATTTGGATAACTCCAAGATCTGATTATAGTACTTGTATATCGATTCCGTAGATTTTGCCATTAGAGCGAAGACGATATAACAAACCAATAGAGTGATAACCGTTATGAATATCTTCTTCGATCTTTTGTAGCGGGGATTGATCCAGACTAGCGGCAAGGCAAGCGGCCCTACGCACAGGAACGCCGTAACAAAAGCATAGGTCTTAAAGTACCACTTCGACGGATCAAGGCTCATAATCCTCTCCTCTCCGATCTGCGAACGGCCAGCCCGAATATCATCCAGCTCACTATTATTATGGCCGCGCTTACGGCCACACAGTTCAGAATGACTATCTTTTTATCGATCGTTATCATCTCTCTCTTCAACACATCTACTACGTAGGTGTCTTCGGAATGTTTTGTAAAGATCCTGACCTTATTATCCAAAGAACTCATCCTCCTGTACAGTGGTATACCTATGGCAAGATAGTTGAACAGGATGATCGCCAAAAGAGTTACGCCTATCCAGGCCCTTGCCTTCCGGCTCATTCGGTTCCCGCCTTTCTGGAATATTCTTCGATTATCCCGGCTATTTTTTCTACGGTTTGCTTCACGGTAAGCTTCCCAGTGTCAACGCAGTAATCGGCCTTGGCATAAGATAAAGCCCGTTTTGCCATAAGATTTCTTATCTTCTGCTTCGGGTCCTCTACATTCAAAAGCGGCCGGTGTTTATATTTTTTGGTCCTCTCCATTATGGTATTCTCGTCCGCGGTAAGGCATATGGCCACGCCTGATGCTTTTATGCTTTCCCAGTTTTCATCGCGTATTACAGCGCCGCCTCCCAGGTCTATTATGACATTTTCCATAGAGCAGGCGTCGCGCACCGCCAGAGTCTCTACGTTCCTGAAATAGTCCTCACCCTTCTTTGTGAATATCTCGTTAATAGTGCACTTCTCTTTCTTCTCTATCAGATCGTCCGTGGAAACATAACGCATATTGAGCCGGCGCGATAATTCAAAAGCTATCGTCGTCTTGCCCGAGCCCATAAATCCTACTAAAATTATATTTTTCATATGGCTCTTTATTCTACTTAATGTCAAAGCACAAATGACAATTGAATGACAAATATCAAAGCACAAATGACAAAAACGTGGTTTTGAAATTTGCCATTTGAAATTTGAAATTGTTTTGTCATTTGAATTTTGTCATTTGTCATTAATTTAGAACCTCTTTACCTGAGCCAGATATCCGTCGTAATTGCGCCTCATCTCGGAAATAGAATCTCCCCCGAACTTTTCAATAAGCGAGTTGGCTATCTCTATCGAAGAGACGGCCTCGCCTATAACTGCCGCAGCCGGCACAGCGCATGTATCGGATCTTTCCACGACAGCCTTAACCGGCTTCTTGGTCCTTATATCAACGCTCGAAAGCGGCTTTTTTAATGTAGCTATCGGCTTCATAGCGGCTTTTATGATTATATCCTCACCGGTGGTCATGCCGCCTTCAATGCCGCCGGCATTATTACTCTTTCTGTAAAAACCTTTTTTCTGATCATGAAATATTTCATCATGCATGAGCGAGCCTTTCAGCGCGGCAGACTCAAATCCAGCGCCAAAACTAACACCTTTGATAGCCTGTATCGACATTACGGCTCTCGCGAGGGAGCCGTCTATCCTCCTGTCCCACTGCGCATAGCTGCCTAAGCCCGGAGGAGCGCCATGGATCAGGATCTCAAAGACGCCGCCAAGAGTATCGCCCGTCTTGATCGCCTTGTCTATCTCTTTGCACATAAGGCCTGAGGCGCCCGCATCCGCGCACATCACAGGCGACTTCATGGAAAAGTGCACTATCTTTTCAAAAGTTAAGTTTTTTGCCTTCGAAACTACGCCGCCTATCGCCACGACATGGCTAACTATGGTTATGCCGAATTCGGCGAGCAGTATCTTGCAAAGAGAGCCCACCGCTACCCTTGAAACGGTTTCGCGGGCACTCGCTCTTTCGAGCACATCGCGGATATCGCTTAAATTGTACTTTAGTATGCCGCTTAAGTCCGCATGTCCGGGCCTCGGTTCATAAACTTTCGGCAGCTTATCGATAGAATGGTCCGTATTCTTGACAAGAAGCGAGACGGGGCTGCCTATGGTCCGGTCTTTCCTTAATCCGGACAGTATATCGACCTTATCCGACTCTATCGCCATACGAAGGCCCCGGCCATATCCAAGCATCCGCCTGGCAAGCTCAAGGTCAATTATGGATTTATCGATATACAATCCCGCCGGAATGCCGTCAACTATAGTGAGCATGCATCTTCCGTGCGATTCACCGCTTGTCAAATATCTAAGCATAAAACCCCCTGTTTGTAGTGTTTATAGCGTTTGTTGTGTTGTTTGGGTTAACACCATAAACGCTACAAACTCAATAAACGTTATAAACTTAATAAAATCCATAAAACAGTATTCTCAACAACCTCTCCCCAAAAAATATCGAACATACTGCCGCAAGCGACAGGTACGGCCCGTAAGGAATGACGTCTTTGCCATGCCTTATCTTTAATATTACACCTACGACGGAGCCGAATACCGGCGCCAGAAAAAATGTCAGCACGGTGAGTTTCCACCCTATAAAAGCCCCTATCATGGCAAGGAGTTTGACATCTCCCCCGCCCATCGCTTCTTTCTTAAACGCTAACTCTCCAAGCATCCCCATCGCGTAGATCATGCCGCCTCCCGCCAATGCGCCCAGGAATGAGTTCAAAAAACCATTCAGCCTCGTAGTTTCGTTTAATATCGAAGGAAAAGCTATCGATAGGATCAATCCTACCGCAAGGCCGCCTACGGAAACCTCGTCCGGAATCTCCTGTATCTCGAAATCGACGAATGTAGCTACGATCAGCCCGGAGGCCATGACAGCATAAGCAAAAAATTTCGGCGTCATTCCGAAAAATATGAACAATACCAGATATGCCGATGCGGTCAAGGCCTCGACTATGAAATACCTGAGCGATATTTTGGCCTTGCAGCATCTGGCTTTGCCGCCCAGAAATATGTAGCTAAAGATAGGAATGTTGTCATACCAGTGTATCGCCGCGGTACAGTTAGGGCAATGAGATCCCGGGAAGATCACTGACCTGCCCTTCGGAAGCCGGTAGACGCAGACATTCAGGAAGCTGCCTACGATCGAACCGGATATGAATGCTATCAATTTATACATGATTTCTACAATCGAAATTAATTGAAATTAAGAAATTAATAGAAATTTGTTGTTCGTTACGCAGACAATGAATTTCCCAATTTCTATAAATTTCAACGAGTTTCGATTCCTATTTCTTAAGCGCGTCTTTCAACGCCTTCCTCATCACTTCGATCGGCGCTTTTTTCGCGGTCCACAATTCGAAAGCTATCGCGCCCTGGTATAACAGCATCCCCAGGCCCGTCATGGCATGCAGCTTCATTCTGGACGCCTCCTCTACAAGCTTTGTCGCGGGCCTGTTATATACCAGGTCATAAATACGCAGCCCTGAATGCAATAATTCCGGATCTACCGGCGAAGGATCCTGATCTTGCATGCCAAGCGGCGTCGCCTGTACCAATAGATCGGACGCGTCGAGCGACTCTTTAAAATTATTCTTGTTTACAACCTTAAACCTGCGATGATCGTAGTACTTTTCAAAATGCCTTCTCAGCTCCTCGACCATGCAGTCGTCTATATCCGTAACGAATATCTCTTTGGGGCCGTTGCCGAGATACATAATTATGGAGCGCGCCGCTCCGCCGGCGCCGAGTGAGAATATCTTCTTGCCTTCCGGCTCAAACTTAAGATCCTCTACCAGCGATCTGTAAAAACCCGGCCCATCGGTGTTGAAGCCCGTCAATTTTCCGCGGGCAACCTTTATCGTGTTTACCGCTCCGAGCCTTTCGGCATGCTCGTTCAATACGCCGTTGGCCTCTATGAAATCTTTGGCCTTAACTTTATACGGGATCGTGACATTAATCCCGGCAATATCATTCTTTACCAGGCCTTTTAGGAACTTTTCGAGATCGGCAGGTTCAACGTCGAATAACTTATATTCGGCGTCTATCTCCAGAGCATTGAAGGCCGCATTTTGCATGGCGGGAGAGAGCGAGTGCTCAACAGGATGCCCGATAAGTCCGTAGATCAATTTAGACATAGCTAAATTACGAACAATGAATTTCTATTAATCTCTAACAATTTCTATAAATTTCGACAATCGAAACTTATAGAAATTTATTGAAATATGTTGAAATTTATTGTTTTATCCTATGATTGCCCTTATGGATCAACTTGTTCACCGCGTTCACATAAGCCTTGATGCTCGCCTCTATAATATCGGTGCTCGCTCCCCTTCCGGAAACGACCCGATCCTTTGACTTGATCTTTACGGAAACTTCTCCGAGGGCGTCTTTGCCTCCGGTAATTGATTTTACCTGATAATCGAGAAGCGTTCCGCCGATCTTGATCACTTTATCAATGGCCTTGTAACAAGCGTCTATTGGCCCATCCCCGATCGACGCGGAATCATAAAGTTTGCCCTTGTAATTGACAGTCACAGCAGCGGATGGCTTCACCCTATCCCCTGATTCTATATGGAAGTGCACGAGCTTCAGGTCTTCCGGTACCTTGGAGATCCCTTCGTCTATAATTGTTTCGAGATCCTCGTCAAATATCTCTTTCTTTTTGTCGGCCAATACTTTAAAGCGGCTAAAAGCCTCCTCGAGCTGGTTCTCTTTCAGCGTAAATCCGAGGCTCTTCAGCCTCTCCTTAAAAGCATGCCTTCCGGAATGCTTGCCCAGCACCATCTTAGTTCCGGTGACTCCGACATCCTCCGGCTTCATTATCTCGTAAGTTATCCTCTCCTTCAGCACTCCGTCCTGATGGATACCGGATTCATGGGCAAAAGCGTTGGCGCCGACTATGGCTTTATTGGGCTGAACGATCATAC
>JAPLMG010000035.1 GCA_026387165.1 Candidatus Omnitrophota bacterium | reverse complement strand
CGGCTCCCCGTTCTTCCATTCCATCTGGATTATCATATCAAAAACTTTTTTGGCGCTTATCTTCTGTACGGATATTTTCGTCTTGGGATCGACCAGGTCATAATCCTCGTCGGCGAGCACCTTCTTCATAAAATCTTCCGTGATCGCTACAGATATATTGAAGTTCGTTATATCTTTGTCGTTCTCTTTGCAGGCGATGAACTCGAGGATATCGGGATGATCAACGCGAAGTATGCCCATGTTAGCGCCGCGACGCGTGTTATGACTCACAAACCCGTTCGCGATGTATGTGTTATTATCGGGGACGGACAGGTCCAAAGTCAAAGATTTCCTATCTTCTATCGTTGCCACCGCGTCGTAAAACTGGTTATTCGCGAGAAACCAGCGCATCGTGGGATTATTTCTGATCTCTTCATGTTTATCCGTTAATTTTCCCAATCTTGAGCGCGTGAGATTCCGGCCGCAGGATATATCGGCCAGATAATGCTGTATATCTCTATACAAAGATCTGTTCGCGCCACGCTTGTCTCTATTCTTCGCGCACCCCCGGCCGGGGCCATTATAAATCTTTCTTAAAAGATTTTCTTGATGCGGAATTATATCGTTAAATTCCCACGCCTTTTCGCTAAAATCCAGCAATCTGTTGTTCTTCTCTCCGGAAATGAAGCCTATTTCTTTATTGAAGATCTCCATTCCCGCTCCGGTAATTACAGAAAGCCTGAAAAGAGGATTTTTGCCGTATGCGCCGCTTCTGTTCCTTTCAACATGAATTCTGCTGGGCATGCCCAGGGACAGCAAAAGTATCTGCACGTCGGACGCGAGTCTTTCGGACACGCTTGAAAGCGATACGTAGCCTTCCTTGCTCACACAGCCATCCGCGCTGAATAAACCCCTTAAGAATCCATGAGCAAAGTCCTTCCCCGCCCTGAACACTATCTCCGGAACATGGGCTTCTAACGCGTTTTTTTTCTCTATGCCGATCTGTTTAAGCCAATGGACAAGCGTTGTGGAATTAAAGAAATAATTTGTGCTATTATCGTCTTTTTTCTTCTGTAATATCGGTTTGATTTCAAACAGTTCTTTCATGATATTGCACATGTAACTGCTGGTATCCTTATCGCTGTCGTTTACGGTGAAGATAAGCCTGCCGGTACCTACCTTGTTTACGCTCATCGCTCCGTCGCCGACAAAGAACCCTGTAAATTCACCAAATTCCTCTGTTGCCGTCACGGGTATCTTTATCACCCTGGCGTTAAAATGCGCCTTGAAACTACATTTTGGAAGAGGATAATCGCCATTGGCAAAATAAGTGTCTTTCTGAAGAGCCACCCAGTCACCCGCCCTGATATTTTTCACCTGTTTCCAGATATAATCGCCATTTTCGCCTATAACCCGAAAACGGTGTTCCGGCGTAGCGGAGACAGAGTATCCGCAGGAAGTTTTTATCTTTTTTACTTTCGCTATACCATTATTGTAAAACTCATCCGATACCTCTGTGCCATTATCCGTTGCAACCACAAACGGCCTGCCATTGTGCGGATGCCAGGTATTAGACGCCGTTAATTCTTTAGGACCCAAACTCTTTATTCTTACTATGCCAAATTCTGTTGATACGCGCGTCTCCGGAGTAACGCATCCGCCTTGTTTTACAGCCTGCGTGGCGGCGTTAAAGACCTTCATAAATGAGACCGGGCCGCTCGATATCCCTCCGGTAGAGCGCACCGGAGAGTTCTTCGCTCTCAGCCTTGAAAAACTGAATCCCGTCCCGCCTCCGCTCTTATGGATCATGGCACAATCTTTGATCGTTTCGAATATTGATTCCATCGAATCTTCTATCGGCAGGACAAAACACGCGGAGAGCTGCTGCAGGTCTCTGCCGGCGTTCATGAGGGTCGGCGAGTTCGGCAAAAATTCGAGCCGCGCCATCATATCAAAAAATTCTTCTTCCACCTTCTTTACATCCGCCTCGCTCTTACCGTAATATGAGTCCGCTGCCGCTATGTTCTTAGCGACCCGCCGAAAAAGCTCCTCGGGCGTCTCGATCAATTTACCCGACGCGTCCTTTTTCAGGTATCTCTTCTCGAGAACCTTCATCGCGTTCGCCGACAGCTCACTTCTTACATCCACCTTACCGCCCATTTCATATCTCCTTTAAATTGTGAACAAAAATCTGTTTATACGTCATTGCGAACGAACGAAGTGAGTGAAGCAATCTCTTAAAAAGCGGGATTGCTTCGCCCCTTCGGGGCTCGCAATGACGGTTTTTCAGGAATCCCATGTTAGTGCCTTGAGAGAGTATAGCACAGCCGCGGAACAAGTCAAGGAAAAATACCATATATTGTGGTTTTTTTAACGGATGGCACAATTAGTAGTGGTAATGTCTTCCGGGGAAATTCACCTATGGAGTAGGGCAGGTTTAAACCTGCCCTACTTGCTGTTTCTTTTGGAAGAGATCTCGTCCTTTATTTCACTTATTCCCGCTATCACGGCTATCGCTCCACCCAATATTAATATCGCCGGCAGACAGCCTTTTAATACGGTAACAAAATCACCCCACCAGCCGCATAATCCCTTAAGCCCGAGAAGCACCGCGATAATTCCGATGACGATACCCGTATATTTGCTCATCAGTAAAGAATCTATCACAAATATTTTTTCAATGCAAGAAAAAATTACGGCTAATTAGCCGTGATCCCGTGCCGGATCTTTTCCGTGACGTGAAAATGCATATACTTGCCGAGCATCAAGCGCGTCTGCGCGTCTATAGCCGGCGTGGACCCCACAAACGCCGCCAACAGAGGCGCCAGGATCCACTGA
>JAPLMG010000008.1 GCA_026387165.1 Candidatus Omnitrophota bacterium | reverse complement strand
AGAAGGCGTAAAATTTTTCGTGTTAGCGGTCGGCGGGACTTGGTGTCCGCCTTCCGCTGACGTAAATTGGCATTGGGCATCACTCGTGTCCAAATTAGCGTTTTACCCTCGACGGAAAGGGCATTTTGAGATTCGATCTTTGCATACCCCTCACCCTATCCGGTTTTCATACAAAAACCGGATGCCTACTGCTTGTCTATAGCCTTGTGGGCTTGCCCTCTCCCCTAAAGGGGAGAGAGGATTTCCTCATAATTTCCTCTCCCCCAAAGGGGGAGAGGATTAAGGTGAGGGGGAAATTGTGTTAATTTGGACAGCAGTGATTGGGCATGCCAATTTACTAAAGATGAGGTTAGAAGCGCTTCTAAAATTCATGGCCGCTCACAACACCTTTTGCACTGCCAAAATTACTTTGTTAACGCCGCTTCAGGCGTATCCACCGCAAGTTCCGCCTGAGCCGATGAATAAAAAATTTTACTATGGGAATAAAGAATTTTAGGACTTATTCATGAGAGAGATAAAAACAGATATTCGCGAAGGGGATTGCCTCGACGTTCTTAAAGAATTTCCGAATAATTCTTTTGATTTGATCGTTACCTCTCCACCATATGCCGATTGCAGATCGAAAACATACGGTGGTATCAAGCCGGATCTCTATGTCGAATGGTTTTTGCCGCGCAGCGAGCAATTCTTAAGAGTTCTTAAGCCATCAGGAACATTTATTCTGAATATCAAGGAACGTGTTTCGAACGGTGAAAGAAACACATTTGTAATAGAATTGATTCTGGAGCTCAAGCGGCAAGGTTGGTTGTGGACGGAAGAGTTTATTTGGCACAAAAAGAATTGTCACCCGGGGAAATGGCCCAATCGATTTCGCGACGCTTGGGAGAGATGCCTTCAATTCAATAAAACGGAAAAATTCAATATGTACCAGGAGAGCGTTATGGTGCCCATGGGCGAATGGGCCAAAACGCGATTAAAGAATCTTGGGAAAAATGATGTTGTTAGATTTGATTCACGGGCTGAAAGCGGATTTGGCAAAAACATATCAAACTGGGTTGGCCGAGAGATGGCTTATCCGGATAACGTCCTGCATTTAGCAACCGAGACATCAAATAAAAATCATAGCGCTACTTTTCCAAAAGCTCTTCCAGAATGGTTTATAAAATTGTTCACCAAGGAAAACGACTGGGTTCTTGATCCGTTCTTGGGGTCAGGAACTACGTGTGAAGTAGCTGAAAAATTGTTCAGAAATTCAGTAGGAATAGAAATTATTCCAGAATACGTTGAAATGGCGAAGAAGCGTATAAAGAAAGAAGCTCTGCTAGTATGAAGAAGAACACATCCGCCCGTGGCGTTACGAAACAGGAAATAATTTCTTTTATTGAGCCCAATATAAGAAAATTTCATCAAAAGCGAATTGAGAATCTGCTGGACCTGAAACTTGGGAGCGTTCTGAAACGGAAAAATCCATATCTTTTCAGGGCGAAAAACATTACGACCTCGCAGGACCTGATCAAGACACTACTGGATGCCCATTTATCTTCGCAGGAGGAAGGTATTTTTGGCAGTTTTCTTGAGGAGTTGGCTATATTCATTTGCGGCAAGGTTTTTGGAGGCAAAAAGTCTTCTGCCGAGGGCATTGACTTAGAATTTGAAAAAGATGGTAAACGCAATATTGTATCAATTAAATCTGGCCCTAATTGGGGGAACAGTCAACAGATAGCCAGAATGATAGATAATTTCAAAAAGGCGAAGAGGATATCGGGCGATTCCGCTACAGTCGCGGTAAACGGATGTTGTTATGGCGCTGATAGTAAACCAAATAAAGGCGATTATATAAAATTTTGTGGGCAGACTTTCTGGGAGTTTATTTCAGGAGACGAAAATTTATATATAGAAATTATTGAGCCGCTTGGGTATAAGGCAAAGAAAAAGAACGAAGAATTCCTTAAAGAGTACTCAAAGGTAATTAATAAGTTCACGCTTGAATTTAGTAAGGAGTATTGTGGTCCTAATGGCAGCATTCTTTGGGATAAGATCGTAAGATTTAATTCCGGAAGACAGAAATAGGTATGAGTGATGAAAAACGATCGCAGAGCCGAAAAGAAAACAACCGAAGATATTAGAAAAAATAAACATAGGCAGCTTCTTGCGGAAGGGTATTCAGAAATGTCTGAGGAGTCGCTCGAAATAATGAAAGATTTTCAGGAGCTTGACAGAGAAACATTAAGATATAGTAAATGGGGACAGCGGCTGGTTTTATCCATGAGAGATTGCTTCGGCCGCTGAAGCGGCCTCGCAATGACGGTAGGTAGTACACAGTACGAGATACAAAAAATGCTATGGACAAAATAATTATATTCGACACGACGCTGCGCGATGGGGAGCAGTGCCCTGGCGCGAGCCTCAATATCAACGAGAAGGTAGAGATAGCTAAGCAGCTTGCCGCGCTCGGCGTCGATGTCATCGAAGCGGGATTTCCTGTCTCGAGTCCCGGAGATTTTGAGTCCGTAAGACGCGTCGCAAAAGAGGTGAAGGGGCCTTCTATATGCGGCCTTGCCAGGGCTATTGAGAAGGATATAGACGCTGCGTATAACTCCGTCAAATATTCAAAACGTCCGCGCATCCACGTATTTTTAGCCACTTCCAAGATCCACATGAAGTATAAGCTGAAAAAAGCCGAGGACGAGATATTGAAATTGGCGGTAGCCGCGGTGAAATATGCCGGAAACAGATGCGGCGATATCGAATTTTCGCCTGAGGACGCGTCGCGCACGGAAAGAGACTTCCTGTACAGAGTGGTTGAGGCGGTAATAGACGCCGGCGCCAAAACTGTAAACATACCCGATACTGTGGGGTACTCTACGCCTTTTGAATTTGCCGGCATAATAAAAGGTATATATGAGAACGTCTCCCGCGTCGATAAGGCCGTGATAAGCGTCCATTGCCATAACGATCTTGGGTTGGGCGTTGCCAACTCCCTCGCGGCCGTGTTGAACGGCGCCAGGCAGGTGGAGTGCACGGTCAACGGTCTCGGCGAGCGGGCGGGGAACGCTTCGCTCGAAGAGATAGTCATGACCATCAGGACGCGTAACGACATATTCAAGGGATTGAAGACCGGCATAAATACAAAAGAGATATTTAAGACGAGCCGCCTTGTCTCGAAGCTGACGGGCATGATCGTTCAATCCAATAAAGCCATAGTCGGCGCCAATGCTTTTGCCCATGAATCCGGCATACATCAGGACGGGGTATTAAAGGAGAGGATAACCTACGAAATAATGAAGCCGGAGGATGTAGGCGTTACCGAAACGAAACTTGTTTTAGGGAAACATTCCGGCAGGCACGCATTTAAGGAG
>JAPLMG010000279.1 GCA_026387165.1 Candidatus Omnitrophota bacterium | reverse complement strand
CTCTTTATTGTCTTTGGTGTAGATGGTGTCGGATAACGCACAGTCCACGGTCCACAGTCCACAGATTAAAAATACCGTAAACAAAACGCAACTTCTCTTATTTATCATATCAGACCCCGACGGCTTTCCTTGCCTCTTCATAAACTCTCTTCAACGGCACACCTCTTGCCCTTGCCACTCTTACGCATTCCTCATATTCGGGCGATACGGTCAATATGTCATCCGGGCCCCTGCTCAATTTTACTTTGATATTGCCGTATCTCGTATTGACCTTCACTGTCTCGCGCCTCAGCTTGAATCTGTCCACTTCATAGTACCTTATGCCGATGGAGGTGGTCTCACTGAATATAATGGAGCAGAGCCTTTCTAATTTTGACCGGTCCGACATAACAGTCAGCTTAAAAGCGGGCCTCGACTTTTTCATCTGCACCGTAGTTGTATACGCGTCTAAAGCGCCCTCTTTCAAAAGCTTCTCAAAGAGATATTCAAAGTTCTGCGGATTCATATCGTCGATATTGGTCTCGATCACGAAGGCTCTGTCCTCCTCAAAGGCCGCGGCGCTCTCGCCGATAATTACCCTCAACATGTTGGGTATTTCGCTTAAGGATTTCGTTCCTGCGCCATAGCCTATCTCCGACACCTTCATCTGCGGCATATCGCCGAATCCTTTAGATAGAGCCTTTAATATACCGGCTCCGGTGGGAGTTACAAGTTCTGAATCTATGCCGGATACTTCGACCGGCACGCCTTTTAATATCTCGAGGCTCGCGGGGCCTGGCGCGGGAAGGACGCCTCCCTTCGTATTGAGAATGGTCCTGCCGAAACTCACCGATGATGAATATATCTCATCGATCCGGAGCGCATCTATAGCTATCGCCACCCCTACTATGTCGACTATCGAGTCGATGTCGCCCAGTTCGTGGAGATGGAGCCTCTTCTTATCGCTGATACCGTGTATCTTCGACTCGGCGGTGCCTATTATGTTGAATATCTTTTTTGCGTTCTCCTTTACCGTGCTCTTGAGGGAGCTGTCGTCTATAAGCTTCAATATCCCGGCAAGAGACCTGTGGGAGCGCGCTTGCGACGAATGCTTCACTATAACATCGAGCTTCGTTCCGGATAACGCTTTGCGCATCACTTTCGCGCACCGAAGCTCATAGCCCTTTATCTTCAGCCTCTTAAGCTCTCTCGACAGAATATCTACATCGAGGCCGGCGTCCACCAGGGCGCCGAGCACCATATCTCCGGCTACTCGCGCCATAACCCACACTGGTCGGAACCGCTATCACGGGCTTAGATACCAGCCCGCTCACGACGCTGGCGAGCGCGCCTTCCATGCCGGCTATCACTATCAATACGTTCGCGCTCTCCAAAACGCGCTTCTTGTCGAGCAACCTGTGTATCCCGGCGACTCCCACGTCGCATAGCATTTCGACCGGGTTGCCCATCAACTCCAAAGTGATCCTCGCCTCTTCGGCTACGGGCAGATCGGCCGTTCCCGCGGTCACCACCACAACCGTTCCTTTTTTCGCCGGGGCTTTAACCTCTCTGTAATGTATTATCCTGCCGCTCTCGGAGTACTTTATCTTCGGATACAATTTTTTAAGCTTCAAATAGACTTCTTTTTCGGTCCTCGTTACGAGCAGTATACCGTGGTGTGATATTATCTTTTTTGCTATTTCTATGATCTGCCCGGGCGTCTTGCCTTTACCGAATATTACCTCAGGGAACCCTCTGCGCTTCACCCTATGGCAATCTACCTTAGCGAAGCCGATATCGTCATAAAGAAGCTTTGCTCTTCTTGCGCGCATAGCGCTTAAGACCTCAATATTATGAAAAGCAGCGCCGCAACTATGACGGCCGAAGCGATGTAGAAGTCATTGTAATGGATAAAATCCTGTATCTTCTCCGCGAAAGTGTAGTCATACTGCCTCACAGCGGGCTCATCCCTCTTGAAATCCCTTTCAAGCTCCGTAAAGGGATGCGTGGGGCGGCCCTTTGAATCGAGCTTGACACCGACGCGGTTAGGATCCTCCTTCTCAAATACCGAGATCTCCGACTTCACGGCATCCACCTGTTCTCTGCGGAACCTCAAGAAGCTGTCTACTATCTTATAGGCCGGCATCTCGCCTATATCGACGAGGCGCTTAACCTCCTCTTCGGAGACGCCAAGATAGGCCGCCACCTCTTTGATATTCAATAAATGTTCCGGCATATTTATCCTCCTTCGTCCGCCACCTTCGGTGGCGAGACTTCGAAGAAATTCCGCAAACAGACAAACAAAAGCTTCATTTTATCTTTCCCTGGGCTACCCATTCGTCTATTTTCGTGCGCTCGAACCTCCAGGCGTTGCCGTCTTTAGTTCCCGGCAGCCTTCCGGAGCTAGCCCATTCATAAACAAGATTGGTTTCGATCTCCAGGTATTTGGCAAGATCGTCCGGCGTCATGGCATTATCCGCGCGATCGTTCGCTTTATCCAGCATCCTCGAAGTGCCGTCAAATATGGCGCCTTCGGCTATGCTTAAAAGCGGCGACTTGATATCCCCGATAACCCGGGCCGGCGATATCAGTTTCAGGTCTTTGAGCGCGGTTATATTGCCGTTCACCCTGCCTGCTATTATGATGGATTCCCCGGTTATATCGGCATTGACGACGGCCTGCTCGCCGATCATGAGGCTGCCTTTCGTATTCAATACGCCTTCGAACGTTCCGTTTATCCTGAGGTTCACAGAATCTTTAAATATGAGAGTCCCCTGCATCGAAGCGTCTACATCGAGAACCTTTTCGGTCTCGTGCTTCTTATCCCTTCTTGTCATCATAAAGCACCTCCAATTTTGCGAAGCAAAATTGATC
>JAPLMG010000160.1 GCA_026387165.1 Candidatus Omnitrophota bacterium | reverse complement strand
AAAAACAAGGAAGAGCTTATCGGGGCCGTTCTCGCCAGGGAAGCATTGGGCTCAACCGGTATAGGACAGGGCATAGGCATTCCTCATGCCAAGAGCCAGGTGGTCAAAGAGCTGGTAGCCGCATTCGGGCTTTCAAAAGACGGGGTGAACTTCGATTCCCTCGACGGCGAACCGGTTCAAATATTCTTTCTCCTGATAGCTCCGGAAGAATCCGCAGGCCCTCACCTTAAGGCGCTTGCCAGGATATCCCGGATGCTCAAGGACAAGTATTTCAGAGAATTCCTCAGAAAAGCTAAAAGCGAGAGCGAAATCCTGCAGATAATCCAGGACGAAGATTCCAAGAAGTATTAATATAAAGAGTTCGTTTCGCTCTACTTAAGTTCGCGGAACCGGCCTGAATTAATAGACAGCCGGTTTCAGATGATAAACCCCGTTAGGCCTATAGGTTTAACGGGGCGATAGCGGAAAGGTCTAACGGGGTGAAAATATTAAAAGCTTTTAAATGGCTTTATCCCGGCATGAGGGTCAAGAGATGGAGTTTCTTAGCCGTCTTTGGCGTGATCATGGTTTCGATGGGATTTGTCATGGTGATATCGGAGACTGCCTCTAAAAGCAAGACCTTTGCCGCGGTAATAATAATAGCGGGCATACTCGCTATCGTTACGGGGATAAAGCGCATAATAAAATCGTTCGTTACCATACTCCTTCCGATAAATGAAGGCGACCTTGTAGATAAGGTATACAACAAGCTAATATTAGAGAGAGGGCCCAGGGTGGTGGTAGTCGGAGGCGGAACGGGCCTTTCGATGCTCCTGCACGGCTTGAAAGAGTATACGAGCAACATAACCGCGGTAGTTACCGTGGCGGATGACGGCGGATCGAGCGGGCGCTTGAGGCAGGATTTCGATATGCTGCCGCCGGGCGATATAAGAAATTGTCTTGTGGCGCTGGCAGATGCCGAGCCGCTGATGGCCAAGCTCTTCCAGTTCAGGTTCGGAGAGGGGACGGAGCTAAAGGGGCATAACTTCGGCAATCTCTTCATTACGGCGATGTCGAAGGTCGCGGGGGGGTTTGACGCGGCCATAAAAGAGTCGAGCAAGGTTCTGGCGATAAGAGGAAGCGTCGTACCGTCCACGCTCAATAAGGTTACGCTCGTTGCCCAGTATCATGACGGGACGGAGAGCGTGGGGGAGAGCCAGATACCAAAAACGGAGAAGCCGATAAAGAGGATTCTCTTGAGGCCTGCGGGCTCAAAACCCACCCATGAAGCCATAGAGGCGATAAAGAAAGCCGATGGGATAATACTGGGGCCGGGAAGTTTATACACGAGCATAATGCCGAATCTCCTCGTGGAAAAGATCTATAAGGAGATAATCGCGTCTAAGGCCGTAAAGATATATGTCTGTAACGTGATGACGCAGAAGGGCGAGACCGAAGGCTATAAGGCGAGCGATCATCTTGGCGCTATCGTGGAGCATACCGCTGTCGGGATAGTCGACTACTGTATAGTGAATACCGCGAGGATACCGGATAGCGTGGCCGAGAGATATAAAGACCAAGGCGCCAGCGCCGTTACGGTCGACTCGGAGAATATAAAAAAGATGAAGTGTAAAGTGATAGAGGCGCACATAAGTACCATCAAGGACTATGTAAGGCATGACTCCGGGAAGCTTGCGAAGATCACGGTGGACCTTATAGGAAGTTTAAAGAAAGCCAAAGCTTAGTCCAATAGGCTATAGGCAAGCAGTAGGCACCAAATTTGCGTGGCAAATTTGGTAGTATGAGCCCCGCACCTTCTTAAAGCCTGCCTGCCGGCAGGCAGGGAGATGCGGGGTAGAAGAAGGTGCGGGATGAAGGAAGTCATAGTAGTAGAGAAGACCGTGGTAATAAAAAATAAGCAGGGACTGCATGCCCGGCCGGCCGCGCTATTTGTTCAGATCGCGAATAAATTTGATTCCGATGTCATAGTCTCTAAGGGCAAGGCAAAAGTGAACGGTAAGTCCATAATGGGAATAATGATGCTGGAGGCAGGCAGGGGAGCCAAGGTCACTATCATTACGAAAGGCGAGGACGCCCAACAGGCCATTACGGAATTAGAGAACCTTCTCTTAAGCGATATCGAGGATATAA
>JAPLMG010000081.1 GCA_026387165.1 Candidatus Omnitrophota bacterium | reverse complement strand
ATAAAAACACCGTTACCTATGATGCAGTTTTTGCCCACTACCGCATCATGCATTATTTGCGCGAAATTCCATACAACAGTGCCTTTTCCTATCTTCGCCCTCTTGTCGACTATGGCAGTTTTGGCTATTTTTACAGGTTCTCTCTTGCCCATTCTATATTTCTCCTCGTGCCGGTCACTCCATTAACTCAATTCCTGCCTGGGCGAATTCCCTGTCAAAAGCAAAGGCCTTAATGATATTAAGATCTTTCATTATCGCGAAGGAAGTAACATCTGTAAAACTGAACATTTTATCTTTATACTTCTGATAAAGCCCCCAGGCAGCTTGAAAATAATCCGCGGAGACATGAATAATCTTAATTATTTTGCTCGTAAAAAGCGCGTCGCCCGCCAAAACAGATTGCTTATGATTACCTCTTGCCAGAATAGTAGTAATGGTTTCGTCAATGATATAGTCTGAGGTGTAGATGAGCGTGCCTTTCAAGCTTTTAATATCCTCAAAGACAGAAGCTGCTTTTTTGTGATTTTGATCGTTATCTACAAAAAGAGCCACCCACCCGCTGGTATCCACAAAGATCTTCTCCATAGATTACCCCTTCCCCCCATATAAATAGCGATCGTGGTTCACAGAGGCATTGGTTACCGAAAGTTTGATTCTACCAACGGTCCTGGTAATAGGGTCGTTATTCCAGTCAATGCTTTTTGTCTTTGTCTCCAAGAGGTGCCGTATCGCCCTTCGAATTAACTCAGAAATAGCGAGACGTTCTCTCCCTGCCTCAAGCTTAAGTTGACGCATCTGATCCTCTTCGATATAAATTTGTGTCCGATGTAAATTACCCATTTCCCTCACCTCCATTATACATCATACATCATACATCATATTTTGTCAAGTACATTGCTATGGCTACTTATACGCAGCAAGGCTAAACAGCGGCGTTTATCAGATGGTCATTCATGCAGGGAACAAAACCTGCGCGATTATTACACAATTCCTATAATCTGAAACAATTCCTTCCATGGAAGAATTGAAATATCATCAACAACTCTTCGTCTGGGAGCAAGAGAGGCGCAATACAGTTCGGCATCAGGGCATATTTCCGCGAAAGACTTAAGCCCGCGTAAAGAACCCATGTTCGGGTTATCAGTTGCTTTGATCTCAACGGCTATAGTCTTGCCTTTCGGAGTCTCTATAATAAGATCGACTTCTGCCTGGTTTGAGCTTCCGTAGAATGAAAACTTGTAATCCAATTCTTTGTAATCCGCGAGACGTAATACTTCGGTAATGATGAAATGTTCAAAAGCCCTGCCATAGTCTGAGGTCTTCTTTTCCAGAGGGACAGCGATCTTTTTCGTAAGAGCGCGGTGGACGCCTGTGTCAAAGAAATAGAATTTTGGGTGCTTCACCAACCGCTTTCGCGCGGATCTTGCGTATGGAAGCAATAAAAAGCCTATCAAGGTATCTTCCAGGATCTGAAAATACTCCTTCACTGTATGATAACTCGTCCCGGTCTCACGCGCTATGTTCGAATAATTAATAACATTTCCATTCTCATCGCCGGCCAAAGTAAGAAATCGTAGAAATCCACCGAGGTTACGGACAAGCGCCTCTTCTTGTATCTCCTCTTTAAGATACGTCTCTACATAAGCTTTTAAAGTATGTTTAGCGTCATCAGTGCCTTCGGATAAATAGACGCTTGGCAGTGTCCCAAGATCGAGAGCTCTGTTCAAGGAAAATTCCGCGCCCAACTCAATGTGCGTTAGCGGATATAATGAATAACTCCAGGCCCTCCCGGCGAGCAGGTTTGATTTGGCCCGTTTTAGTTTCCGCGCAGACGAGCCGCTCATCACAAAGAAAGGAGCGTCTTTCTCCTCCATGAGAGCGTGCACTTCGTTAAGTAACTGCGGCACACGCTGTATCTCGTCGACGATTATATGGGTCTGGCGGCGATCTCTTGAAAGCACCTCTTCCCTGAAGATAGCGCTATTTGCGGATAACCGGAGGAATTCTTCGGATTTTAGCAAGTTATAATAAAGCGTGGAGCCTGAAGGAAAGAAGGCTTTCAGGAGAGTACTCTTCCCTGTCTGCCGCGGGCCAAGCAGAAAGAAACTATGCCTTTTTGGGAGCTTAATCATTCTATCTATCATACTTCTAATTTACATGGTAAAATAGAGTTTGTCAAGAGCAAATACAAAAAAACCCATATTTCGCCTTCTTGTCAACTATGGCAGTCTTGGCTATTTTTACAGGTTCTCTTTTGCCCATTCTATATTTATGACGGTGCTTCCGGTATTTTCTTACCCTTAACCATGCCGTCCAAATATGCCTTTTAGCAGGCATAGAGACACCGGTGGCTTGATTTTTACAAGACAGATTTGAGGATTTGTTACAAGGTTTGACTTATTGAACTACTTGGTGAGGATTTATTGAATGGGTATTGCTATTATACAAAAACCTTTTCTTCGACCTTTTTAATGCGCTTTTCATGATCATTCATTTCGTGACTAATATTCACCACTATCATTTTAACGGAGCCAAGCTCTGACTTTACTTCGCGCATGTCTTTTTTTAATTCCTGCACATCATTTTTTATTTCACCTATCTCAGATTCTACCCTATCAAGCTTTTTAACTAAGATGCTATGGCCTTCTGCTACGGTTTTAACCTCATGCTTCATCTGTTCCATCAATATATTAGTATGACGTTCGAATTTCTTCTCGATTTCGACTATCAGATTGTTATTGCTCGTCTCGTTCTTTTTTTCATTTTTTTTCATTTATAAGTCCCCCATTGGCAAACGTAAATATATCATAATCAGAGATAGATGTAAAGATATTTTTCGTTTTTTCGTTTTTCGTTTTTTCGACGTCATTTCTTAGTGCATTATTAAACCTGTAATAGGCAACCTTGCGTACAAGGCCTTGACACTGCCGAATAAATTCATCCCAGGCGGATCCGGTTACATCTGTTATGCCACCGGTTAGAATTCTACGATGCGGCAGCAAAACGAGAACTATTCTTTGTGCGTTCAGAAGCAACAAGAATAATTTTAAACTCTGCTCCACAAGCTTTGGCTATTCTAGTTAAAAGCGGAATACTGTATCTGTTATAATCGGCGCTCTCATAACGAGAAATAGCTGATTTAGTGGTATGTATCTGTTTAGCCAAGGCAGATTGGGTTAGGTGCGCATAGTGGCGCGCTCTAGCAATCTGTTCTCCAATGCAAAGATTCTGGTATTCCTGTTCAAATTTTTCCCGGAACTCTTTACCATCCATTAACCTATCCATATAAGTTTTAACTTTTCCCACAGATCACCCCTCATATATAGGTTAGCATATTTGCTAACCTTTGTCAATGGAAAATTTCCCTTGACATTAAGCCGTTTATCCAATATATTGGATACTGGTTCAATATTTTGGGAGAAAAATTAAT
Organism: Candidatus Omnitrophota bacterium; assembly: GCA_026387165.1. Taxonomy (GTDB): domain Bacteria; phylum Omnitrophota; class Gorgyraeia; order 2-01-FULL-45-10; family 2-01-FULL-45-10; genus 2-01-FULL-45-10. The sequence continues at coordinate 5,339 of JAPLMG010000081.1, read as the reverse complement.
GCGAGAAAACCCCTTAGTTACTACAAATGCTCAAAAAGCGCTGCATTTCCTCATAGACCATCAGGTTAAGGGATTGCTGGAAAACGAGATTCAGAAAGCAACCGGGCTCAGTAAATCCGGGGTCAACTATGCCTTGCGTGATCTTGTTGCTGCAAATTTTCTTTCTCGCGCGAAAAGAGGCAAGGCATTCTTTTATACGCTAAATCATAAAAACCTTATCGTCAAACAACTCAAAATAATAGAAACACTAACCCAGCTAAACCCCCTTCTGAAAATATTAGAACCATTAACCTCTAAAATAATACTTTTTGGAAGTTCATGCAGGGGAGAGAATACGTTAGATAGCGACATAGATTTATTAGTTCTTAGCCGTAATAAAGATCTTGTCATAGAACAAATCAAGAAAAATAATAGTAAACGGAAGATCCAAAGCATAATCTATTCCAACCTAAACTTTATTGAAAAGAAAAAAACCGATCCTATTTTCTATGAACAAGTGATCCAGGGTATTGTTTTATGGGAAGGGGGAGAAAATGTCCTTTGAGCAATGTTTAGAAAAAGGTAAAATAAAAGAGTTTTCGCAGGGGAAGGCTCTGGTTCCAAAAGAATTACAGACCGCCGAGAAAGACCTTTCGGACGGGAAAGAAGGATTTGAACGCGGAAAATACAAATGGACAACCATCCAGAGTTACTACGCTATGTTTCATTCTGCGCGGGCCCTTCTATATAACAAAAATTACCGCGAAAAAAGTCATTACTGTTTAATTATTGCTTTAAGACATCTCTATATTGACACCGGAAAATTATCAGGATATTTTATTGAATCTTTACAAAAGGGCAAGGCGTTGCGGGAAGATGCGGACTATTATGATGACTGGTCCCAAGCCGGCGCGGAAGAAACATTAAAACTCGCGGAAGAATTTTTAAGCAAAGCAAAAGAACTCATAAAAGAGAGCTCTTCCATAGGTTAATTTCTTCATGAATTCGTTTTGACAAATATTCTTCCTTGCTTATGACTAATAGGCTGTATGCAATAAACATTTTTCGCCTCATTTATGGCAGTCTTGGCTATTTTTACAGGTTCTCTTTTGCCCATTCTATATTCCTCCTTAAGCTTTCATCTATGTTTACCTTGGGCTTCCAGCCGAATAGTTTTTTTGCCAACGAATAATCGCAGTTGAGCCTCCTCACCTGCGCTATCCTGTCTTTGGTATGGACTATACTGCTATCGCTTCCCGATATTTCTTTGATCTTTTTAGCTATATAATTCACGCTGATGTCTTTACCGGTGCCAAAATTAACGGCTTTACCTACGGCCTTTGGATGCGACCCCATCACAAGGAATGCCTCTATCATGATATCGATCCTCTTGTAGGGTACGAGAGCCGATACGCATATATAATAATCGCCTCTCTTACGAGATGGATCAAACTTAAATTTATCTATCTCCACCGGCGGATATATAACCGTTGAATCTCGCTTGTAAATATCCTGAATTCTGTCTTTGATCGTTCTCGAAATCGCTATAAACTCATCCACTCTCGGGAGAGTCGCTATATCCCATCTCTTCAGATACTCACCAGCTAACCGGACTAGCGACTTCTTCCATGGAGGATAAGCGCCAAAATATTGATCAAAGAAGACCCACATATATCTCATGGGCGTATAACAGTAGCAGAAATGCTTGGCAGCTTTCGCACTTCTCGCGCCTTTAGCCACGCAGTGTGAGGAGCTTATCACAAGATCAAAGCCTTCGAGATCGAAACTTTCTACCGCAAGCGGGAAAAGAGGTAAGTAACTCCTGTATTTGGTTTTAACGCCGGGTAGATTCTGTAAAAAAGACGTATGGATCGGCCTCTCTTCAAGAATATGGTCTACGGAGCCTTTATCGTGGATGAGTGTGAATAGTTCGGCTTGAGGGAATATCTTACAGAAGACATTGAGGATCCTTTCCCCTCCCCGCATCCCCAGAAGCCAGTCGTGAACTATCGCTACCCTCATCTTTCATCCATATCTGAGCCAATTGAGCCATTTATTAGCCAATTAAGCTATATTCCTAATCATGCAATTATCGTGCATTAACCATGCAGTAACTTTTTCATTCGCGCTTCAACAGTTTTGTGTTTTGCGGCAGTTGTCTATAATTTTCTTTACTGATTACTTTCTTGCCGCTTTTATGCTCTAACTCTCTTCTTGCGTTGCCCGCAACAGCACCGCCCTCAATAGCAGCTTGCTTGTTCTCTCCAAAGCCTTGTGTGTTTTTATTGATAGCGATCTCTTTTGTCGATGCCTCGCCAAGCATTGAAAAGATGAGCTCTAAATCGGTCATGTGATCCCTTAGATTTTCCCGCTTTAGCCCTTTATGTTTCTTATAAGCGGATGGGGTCATTTCAAACGTTGCCTTTGATATTTCAGCGGTCAATATTTCGTATTCCTTTTGTTTCTTTATACCACGCTTCTGCCACTGGTCAGTTAACTCCTCGCGGATAGCGATTCCGCGCATCCGCTTCTCAATCCATTCATCGCTATAGCCTTTAGCTTTATATAGCGTTTTTGTCCTCTTTGTGGCGAGCTCCGGATTTTCGACCTCCTGAATCCGCTCGTAACCGACCCGAGCCAGCCATCGCTTAAACGGCTCTGCTTTAGGCGAAGGAATTGACTGGATAATACGAAAGATGCCTTCAGTGCTGGCGCAATTCAGCTTTTGAACTCCTCCGGCTGTGCGCACGGAAAGGGGGGTGGCAATTTGCCCCCACCCTTTAGAAAGCTCAGGATCACGTCTACGCATATCTTTTATATATCCATCAGGCTGAACCGAATCCGTCAGTGCTGCAACAACATCCACAATGACAAACCACCATTCATTGTTATGAATAGTTTTACGGATTTCACGCTTCCTGAAAATTGCAATTTTCGTCGTGGTTATTTCTTTGTCCATATTTCTTCATTTCTGCTCATAGCGAACCCTGGCCCATTATCTATCTTTCTATAGAGATCTATCGTATTTTGAGCGGTTTTACGCCAGTCAAACCTGTCGGCATTTTTAAGGCCTCTTAATATAAGGGATTCCCTCATGCCTCTATTGAAAAGTATATTATACAGATTGTCGCATATTTGGTCAATATAAGAAGCTTCTACGGCGGCTATGCCGTCCCCGCCTATCTCCTTATGGACGGCTATATCGCTGCATACCACAGGCAAGCCGCACTTCTGAGCTTCAAGGATGGTCAGCCCAAATCCTTCATATAAGGACAGATTAAACAGGCAGGACGCCAGATTATAGACCGCGGCAAGCTCTTTATCGCTCTCTATCTCCCCCAGATAAATCACACCGTCTCTTTTTATATCGATATCCTGGCTTAGTCTCCCCACCATGATTAGGCACGCCTCGGGCACTCGCTTCTTAAACTGGCTGAATGAATCTAAGAGCGCGCCTATATTCTTATGCCTTCTTATACTCCCGACATAAAGAATAAACTTATCCGGCAGTTTGTATTTCTCTTTAATGTTCTTTAGGTATGTCAAGTCGGTAATTTTTGTAAAAGTCTTATCAACGCCCTCATAAATAACATGCAGCTTCGTTGTTGCGTTGTCATTCCCGCGAAAGCGGGAATCCATACATCTCTTCTCTATCTCATCCTTCGTCGCCCGTGAAACACATATCACTGCCTTTGCTGATTTCAATATCCTCTTCAACATAAATTTCATATACAAAGGCGCCAGTCTACCGCTCGCACCTTCAGGATAGGCGATATGTATTATATCGTGAATCGTCGCCACGAGATTAAATTTAGCCAGCACAGGAATATTATAGTGCGGGATATGTAAAATTACGTCATTGCGAGGCCGCCCCGAACCACAAGGGTTCGGGGTAAACTCCGCGGCCGAAGCAATCTCTTTTTTTAATCTCAGAAATCCAAGCTGCTCCTGAATAGAATATATCGGATAGTCAAAGTCTATAATATTCTTTTCAACTCCCAAAAACTTTTTTATTTTAGCCCTATTACCAAGAAGGACCAGTTCGAGCGTCTTATCTTCAGCCATTAACGGCAAGAGGCATCTGATATATCTTCCTATCCCCGGATGATCTATCATCCTCGCGTCAAAAAATATTTTATTTTGCATATTTAATAACCCAAACCAAATCCCCAAACTGCTTCATGGATGTGATCTTTCTGTTCAAACGTTTTGCCTGCGCTGCCATGAGCCTGTCATTTATTGCGGGGTCGGGATTGCCCAGAAGCGCTTCCCAGATCACTTCACCGTCTTCCGCATAATCCCGTTTTAAATAATACCTGATCTGCTCCCTTGAGCCTATGAGCCCGTCGGAAGGCCCGATATTCTCTTTTATATATTTTGCCGCGCCTATATAGTCTTCCCTGTGATACGGATCATAATTCACCTTAAATAACCAGGCCAGGGAAGATAAATTTACTATGATGAAAGCTGCCATGATAACATTTGCCAATACAGGTTTTCTCTGAGTCATCAGCCTAAAGCCGGATGCTATTAAGATAATGTAACTGACGGCACAGAAAGGCAGATACCTTGCATTGAGCCTTATCGGATAGAATACCAGAAGAATGGCCAGCGGGATAAGAAAAAGCTTGAGATACTTTTTATTATTTGAATAGAAAAGGAAGATAACGGGGGCTATAAAGAAGACCAGGTAGGCTTTTTTTATAAGCATAGCGGCCTGTTTAACGGTCATAAAAGAGTATTGAACTCCGCCGCCGAACTGAATAAACAGGCCTATTATCTTTTTAATCACAAATTGCGCGGACCATTCGAATCCGCGGTTTGAAACAAAGACCTGCTCTGCCCCTGACTGCAAAAAAATCAGCCCCATGGACAAGAGACCGACCGCCCGAGGCCCTGTTTTCACGCAAATTGCCGGCCGAAAGATCGCAATACCCCCTCATGAGGACTGTTATCGCCGGTGTTCGGTTGCCAGGCGTACGTTCCAGGGTCCGCGAAAACGGCATCGGATTGACATAAGTTACGCTTATGGTAAGATGCCTCTATGAACATCGAGACGCTCCGGATCTTCTGCGATGTGGTCCATTTCCAGAGCTTCTCGCGGGGGGCCGCGGCCAACAACGTCAGCCAGTCGGCGGCCACCCAGTCGGTCCATCGCATGGAGCAGCACTTCGGCGTGCAGTTGGTCGACCGCAACAAGCGGCCCTTCGTCTTGACCCCCGAAGGCCAGGCGTGTTACGAGGGCTTCCGCGAGGTGCTGGAGTTGTACGACGCGGTGGACACCCGCGTGCGCTCGCTGCGCAAGGAGATCACCGGCTTGGTGCGCGTGGCCTCGATCTACTCGGTCGGGCTGCACGACA
>JAPLMG010000194.1 GCA_026387165.1 Candidatus Omnitrophota bacterium | reverse complement strand
CTGGTCGCGGTTAACATTACTGAAAACAAAAAGCTCATCTTCCGCGCCTTGGCCCTGCCCGGGCTCAAGATGTATGAGGGCTTTGCCCCAGTCCTCAAAAGATTTTTGTATAAAAATATCCGAACTCCATGCCGCATCAAGGGTCTTATCGTGCTTTTCGCCGGCATTATTAGCGTTAGGAGTGCCCTGCATAACAAGCGTGGCATCAGCGCTTATCTCTAATCCGCATGGCGGAATAGTAACGCCCTCTCCGGGCCTATATTGGATCAGCTGATTCCTTACCTGCTGTACAGTCTGACTTTGCTCAAACAAAGAGCAGGACTGCATCTTTAATTGCTTCTCTATCTCGGTAACGCGAATGTTCATCTGCTCAAGTTCGGCCACCTTTGCTTTAAGCGCCTTTATCTCCGCCATCATCTCGACTTCACCGGCAAACGCCGGTATAGCGGAGAAAATAAAGTATATGGCAACCGCGATATAAACTGCTTTAAATAGACACCTAGACATCACTTCCCCCCCTTTCTTGTTATACTATTCATCCTCATCTTTCATGCTACGTTTCTTTTACAAAATGCTACTAATATTATAATCGTGCTACTATTAGGCAAAAAAATAATACTTGTTATCAGATATCCTTGCCTGTGCTTGACATATTTAAAACCCCGTGCTTTACGCCTTTAACAGCTTTTAAAGTGTCCGCCAATTTTTGCGCTTCCTTAGGATGCCCTTTTACGGCTATTATCTCCAAACAATTGTCGTGATCAAGATGTATATGCTGAGTGGAAATAATAACTTTCTGATGATTGTGTTGAATATCCGTGAGTTTATTGATAAGCTCTCTTTTATGGTGATCATAGATAAGAGTGATCGCGCCGGCTATCTCGCCACCCTCCTGCCATTCCTTCTTTATCAGCTCCTGGCGTATTAAGTCCCTGAAAGCCTCTGAGCGATTAGAATAGTTCTTCTCTCCTATAAGCTTATCGAATTTGTCCAATAAATCTTTCGGTAAAGAAATACCAAATCTGAATAATTCTGACATATATTATCCTTGTATTACGTTTTTTAGAATTGTAGCACAAGAAAGGATTTTGTCAATGAAAAAATACGAAGCGCCGATTATATGCTAACCAGCGCCTCTCTTGGCTTCTTAGCGACCCTCTTATTTAGGTCTAAAACCACGATTTCACACAAGTCTTTGATGTCACAAGAGTTAAAATATTATGCTTGCTCTGCTTCTCCATTCAACACGCTATCACAGGTATGGCTTCGCAGGAGCATTCTGCTTCGTATACAAACTGAAATTCCTACGAAGCCCTACCTCAATTTACGCATATAAGGGCGAAGTAGAATGGTGGTGAGGGTACGTTGCGAACTATACTCACCCAGCCCTCGCCATTATTACGAATATCGTTCCGCGTACCTATCCACTAAAAATCTAAGCATTTTTTGATACTTGGTGTGATATCTCTTAGCCTGTTGTTTGAAAAATTCAACACTCTTCTCGCTAAGTCTTAAAGTAACCATAACAGTCTCTTCTGGAACGGCCAACTCCTTAGGAGGCGGCAAGAAGTCGTCTATCCTCTTTAGCTCGCCTACCGGCATATCTTGATCCATTCTATGTTTCTTCATAATATTTTATCCCCTTTCTCCAGTATCCTGCACCGATTATTCTGATCTTACCAGCTCGATACGTAAATCGAACTGTTACCATTTTATTAGCTACTTTTCCTATGCAGAAATATCTCTCTTCATGCTCACTATGTATTGAATCGGTGAATATCTTTCTCTTTGGATCCTCAAAGGCTTTAGCTGCTGTCGTAAAGTCGATTCGATGCTTATATATGTTAATCCGCTCTTTTCGCGGATCCCAGATAAAACTGCCATGGTCTTCAATCATAATCAAGTATACCTGATATACATATTATTGTCAATATAATTATAAGTATACTTTACAGGATCAAGCACATATGAAATTTAATAGAACCGTCCCTTTTATTCTTATCCATTATATTCTATTTTAATTTTTCGGGATGATGCCTGACTACCTCTGCCTGAACCATGTAGATTACGTCTTCGGCAATATTTGTCGTATGGTCACATATACGTTCCAAGAAGCGGGCGATTAATAAGAGTTGAACTGCCCTTGGGGCTGTTGAGGCATCCTTCAGCATATAATCTTCTACAAGCTCTTTTTGTATCAAATTACGCAAATTATCAGCTTCAGGATCAGACAACATGACCTTTTTAGCCAATTCAATATCGCCTTTCACGAATGAATCTATCGCCACCTTCACCATGTTTTGAGCAACCGCCGCTAATTTCGGAATATCTACCAAGGGCTTCAATAGAGGCTTATCTGCTATTTCAAGTGTGCGTTGAGCTATGTCCACCGCTATATCAGCGATCCTTTCCAGTTCGGAGTTTATCTTCATGCCGGTTGTAATAAAACGTAAATCTTTAGCCATCGGCTGGTAACGAGCTATCAAATCTATGCACCTTTCATCAACGGTTAATTCCAACTTATCGATATTGTTGTCGTTATCTATCACGCTCCTGGCCAGCTCTTTATCGCGGTTCTTTAGGGCCTCAACGGATTTAAAAATAGCTTCTTCCGCATAGGCCCCCATCTTTAAGATACCCTTATTCAGCTCTTTTAATTCCTGATCTAAGTGTCGTTCCATTTTAAACCTCCGATTTTATCCGTATCTTCCAGTAATGTAATCTTCCGTGCGCCTATCATGCGGCGCTGTAAATATCTGTTCGGTTTTACCAAATTCTACTAATTCACCCAAAAGCATAAAACCAGTATCATCAGAAACTCGTGCTGCCTGCTGCATATTATGAGTAACTATCATTATAGTATATCTTGTCTTCAATTCACGCATTAATTCCTCAACTCTAGCGGTAGCTTGCGGATCTAAGGTAGAACAAGGTTCGTCCATTAACAACACATCGGGCTTAACAGCAATAAGCCTGGCAATACAAAGCCTCTGTTTCTGTTCTAATGATAACCTTAAGGCTGGTTCATTGAGCCTATCCTTTAACTCATCCCACAAAAGAACATCCTTTAGGCTTCGTTCAACGATTTCATCTAGCTTATCTCTCGTAATGCCATCCGCGTGAATCTTCTCTCCAAAAACGATATTTTCATAAATTGAGAGCGGAAATGGGTTAGGTCTCTGAAATACCATCCCCACTTTTTTACGTAAGACTACTAAATCTGCATGAGAATCCAGAATATTAGCGCCGTCAATAAGAACTTCTCCATCTGTACGCACGCCATCAATTAAATCATTCATGCGATTGAAAACTCGCAGCATTGTAGATTTGCCGCATCCAGAGGGCCCGATTATAGCGGTAATCCTGTTTGCCTCTATGCTTGAGTTGACACTTTTCAAGGCTTGGAATGCCCCATACCAAAGATTTAGATTTTTAATTATTATCTTAGCCATTATCCAAATTTTCCTCTAATATAACCGTCTGTGCGTTTATCTTGTGGTGCGGTAAAAATCTTATCTGTTTTATCCAGCTCAATAAGCTCGCCGCTTATAAAGAAAGCGGTCCTGTCGCCGACTCTCGCCGCTTGTTTTACATTATTTGTAACCAAAACTATTGTATATTTTTCCTTAAGCTTAACCATCGCGTCTTCTACTTTTGCAGTGGATATAGGATCAAGCCCCGAACAGGGCTCATCAAATAAAATTACCTCTGGCTCTACTGCAAGGGTTCTCGCTATGCACAAACGCTGTTGTTG
>JAPLMG010000078.1 GCA_026387165.1 Candidatus Omnitrophota bacterium | reverse complement strand
AACCTATGCATGTATCCGCATCCACTTTTGCCTTCACTTCTGCACCTTCCTTTCTTTATATCTTTTCGAACTCACTCTTCGGGGCACCGCATTCGGGACATACCCAGCTGTCCGGTATAGCATGGAAGCTCGTTCCGGGCTTTACACCGTTATCGGGATCGCCCAAAGCCGGATTGTAAATATAACCGCATATAAGGCACTTATATTTATCCATATCACCTCCTTACGGTTTTACGCAGCGATTACCTCTTTTATCCCCGGAACTTCCTTCTTCAGTTTCTGCTCTACGGCATTCTTCAGCGTCATCTGGCTCATCGGGCAGCATCCGCACGCTCCCGTAAGTTTAATTTTTACGACGCCGTCTTTGGAGACATCCACAAGCTCTATATCTCCACCGTCCGCTTGAAGCATCGGCCGTATCTTCTTTAACGCAGCTTCTATCTTCTCTTTCATGACATCCTCCTATTGGAGTCAATATGGTACCACACGAGCCATATTTATTCAACTACCCAGGATATTGAGTTTGTATTCCTTCGGAATTGGGGACATGTACCTTTTTTCTATTTTGTTCTTTTTCGGAAATAAGGTACGTGTCCCCAATTCCCGCTTAGAATTTCATATCACCTATATGCTTATCGTACAAATCCTTGCCGATACATTCTTTGGCGTACTTACACCACATAAAACAGCCCTGCTTTATATTTTTAGAAATAATGGCCCCACAGCTGAAGCAGACGGTCTTGATCTCGTCGCTCCATATCTCGGCCTCCTGGCCGCAGGCGCTGCATACTATCGCTTCCGGATAAGGCTGCTTGAACTTGCCTGAACCTGGACATTGAAAGATCATTTTAACCTCTTACCTTTTATGCTTATAGTAACATCTTCGAAAGGCACATTCTTGCCGGACAGGGCTATCGCATCTTTTATTATAGACAAAAATCCAAAACAACACGGCACTTCCATATGCGCGTGTGTTATGGATTTAATATCGTTATTCACTATAATTTGAGATATCTTCTCCTTATAATACGAAGCGTCGTCCAGCTTTGGACATCCCACAAGCAAGACCTTCCCTTTTAGCAGGTCCTCATGGAAGTCAGCATAAGCGAACGGCACGCAATCTGCCGCTATCAGTATATCCGCGCCGTTTAAAAACGGCGCAAAAGCCGGCACCAGTTTTAACTGCACCGGCCAAGTCCCAAGCCTCGACTCGCGCAAAGGGGTCAGGTCCCGAGAGGACAGGTCACTGGCGCCTTTTTGGTTATCCTCCGGCGCCTTTTGGCTAATATTTGAACCGGGGCAGCCGCATGGACCAGAGGCAACTGTATTTGTAAGATCGCCGGGCCTCATTTTTATCCCTTTCGTGACAAGGTAATCCATAGCCTCTTTCAGATACCCGAACTCGTTATGCTCCTTCAGATGTTTTATATGCGCGATTATGGTATTCTTGCCTTGTTTTACTATATTATCCATCACCTTATTCTCATCGTACATTTCAGCTTCCCTCTCCCCTATATTGATGGCTCCTTGAGGACAATGGCCTATACAAGCGCCCAGGCCGTCGCAGAAGAGGTCGCTGACAAGCCGTGCCTTGCCGTCTATTATCTGCAAGGCTCCTTCAGGACAATTGGGTATGCAAAGGCCGCAGCCGTTACACTTCTCTTCGCTTATCCTTATTATCTTTCTTTTAGCCATAGATTATTTTCCTTTCAGTATGGAATCTATTGTCACGGTGCTTAACTGTGAAAGCACCATATCCTCTATAATATCTATCTTGTTCTTAAGCCAACAAAATTTTTTATTGGGGCATAACTCTTTTTTAAAAGTGCACTCATTTAATCTAAAAGGCCCCTGAAACGCCTCCATAAGTTCCGATAAAAATATCTTGTCCTCTTTACGCGCTAACTTAAACCCTCCTCCGGAACCTTTATTGGAAATGAGGATCCTTTTTTTATTCAACACCTGTAATATCTTTCTTAGGAACGGCCCGGGGATCCCCAGGGCCTTTACCAGCTCTACGACCGATACTATCTTTTTATCCTGGCGCGCAATGTAGCAGACCGCTCTTACAGCATAATCAGTATTTCTCGATATCAGTTTCACCCCGCACCTTCTTCAGATAAATATTTCACGAATACCCCATTATTGCATAAGTACATTTTTATATTATACACCTTAAATATGAATTTATAAGAAGGTGCGGGGTTCATCCCAACCTCGTGCGATAATGATACCATAATGGTATCATTTGTCAATACAAATTTTTTATTTAACCTGCTTCCACGCCGGGGGTGGCCACACCGGGGGTGAAAAATTAAACTATTTTAAAATGATTTGCCCCGCCTGCGCTATGTGTTGTAGCTTACAGACGGCGGGATTTCCTCGCCGAATGCATTAGCGGGCTCGGTCACAACAATTTGACCATTTTTTCCGTCTTATAGTATATAGGGGTATGAAGTGCCCTTATTCCGGGGCCCAAACCACTCGCTTTGCTCGGGTTCAGGGCGCGGCCGGGGCCCGGAATTGGTTAATTATGGATTAGACGGATTGCAGGAGTTGGCGCTGAGCGTTCTTGAAATCGTCGAGCGTTTTCCAGTTTATCTTTGAACAATGCAGCATGACCGAACCGTTCCAGATCGCTTCCATTATCTTCTCTGCTTCCTCTGCAGTTATATCATTGATGGTGGCAGCGGCTATACCTTCTACCTTGCTGCGGATATTTTCCATATTTATAATGCCGTTTGACCCAAGCCCTCTCAATATCTTGGCCCTACTTGCAAATAGATCTTCGGGCGCTTCCTTGAAATCTACCCTGAGCCTCCTATCATTTAAAATGGCGCTGTGAACAATCAAAATCTTCATTTCGTCGGGCACCTCTGCCGGAGGAATACCTTCTTCAAAATCTTTAACTATGGCAATAATATTCTGCAGTTTCTTTCTCTGCACATAATTGTTCACTATGCCAATCTCGGTCTCATCAACACAGTCAACGGATATCTTTGGATATTGGTTGGGGTTTTCTAAGGCTATTTCAACCATCCTATCTAATTTACCTTCAATTTCTTCCTTAAGTTCTTCGAATTTTTCTTTCCGCTCAAAATAGAATACATTAGTATTCAGGCCGAATTTCTTATTTAATTTATCAGCCGCTTCGCGTCCGATCGCGGCTTGGACGGACTTCATGTCAATTCTACTATGGATAAGGTATAAATTCATCATGCCTTGCCGTAAGTCATCTGTCAGGGCCTTCATTACGTGTGTAAATTGCGCATTGCCATCCTTATCAAGGCGGTCTTGCAGGCCATAAATAAGCTCCTCGCCTTTTCGGCCAACTTCATAATTATACCAAGTAAGCGCTTTTTCCCAGTCCGGGACAGGAATATCCTTTGTCCGGCCGGTGCCAAGCACAAAATCCTTTTCGCGCATCCTATTTTCAAGCATCTTGATTAATGCGTCGGGCCTTGTATGATCCGTTACTCTGTTTCTTATATCGATAAAGGCTGTCCGTAATTTTTCACCGGGACCCCGCCACAAGGCGTGCAGATTATCGTCTATCAGCGCTTTACGATAGGTCTTGCCAAGACCCGGCACTATTTCCTCTGAAAGATCACGTCCGGGAATTGCTCCCTTCAAAATATCCAGCGCGATAACCGGCGATGCCTCGCCCAGTTCGTGAATAAAAGCTAACCGTTGCAGTTCAACTTCCAGGCCGAAAACGATACTTTCGCTTATGAATAATTTTCCCTCGGCCATAAATCCGGCAATGTCTTTGTTCGGCTTGATTGCGATAATTTCGTCGACGTTATCAAATAGCCCTATCACCGAAGAAATGCCCTTAAGTTCAGCGTCAGTTAAAACTTTTTTAACCGCAGGAGACACCATAAGATCTTTTAGCGATCTTATTATTCTGGTAATATTTTCTGATGGTACTACTTTATCGCTCAAAGCAACCTCGATCTTTCCATCTATCTTTGGATGAGTAATAAGAACTTTGCGCTCACCGGGCACTATCTTATAATCAAACCCACCCGTTATAACATTACCGTCTATATCGAGCACTTTGCCTATAAGGCCGCCGCCTGGCGGTGTAGGCTCTGCTTCCGTACGAGCATTAGGCGCTGCGGGCTTCTGCGGCGCGCGCGAAGCAGGAGAAAGCACTTTAAATTCAAATTGTAGAACAGCGCTTACTTCTATTACAGTTTCGCCTCCGGCAATCGCTTCCGCAGCATTGAAATTACGAGCTGAGCCCTTGCCCATATCTTCAGGAGGTTTTACTGTGCCTCCTCCGCCGCCTGTAAAGACAACTAATTTATCGTCTTCCGAATTCTTTTCCTTTACTATCAAATTAACTTTGCCAAGCCCATTAAGCTTATTTATGCCAGCGACTATTGCTACAGCTAAGCGGAAGTGCTCTATCCCTGCTTTGCCCTCAACAATTATCCCCAGCTGCGAAAGCATATTAACCACGGCCAGGTTCAGTACTGCGGGGATAGCCGTGTCGATGACATTCTCCAGTGCCGTCCTTTGGCCGGCGAGGCGCTTCATATATGGGCTCTCGTAGCCCTTCTCGTTGACGAACTTTGGCATTATTGAGATATAGGATATCTTCTCATCCTTGAACATTTCACGCAAATTCTCGGTATGGAATCCTCCGGTTATTATTATGGAGTTAGGCCTGTCGTGATCGGTGAATTTGATATTCTTTATGAACGCCTTATCCCTTTCCATGGAACATTCATAGAAAAGATCCATCTTATCGCGATATACATCAAGTGAGCCTATATTCTTATCAAGAACGGCGCTGATCTTATAAAGCGGCGCCTTCTTATCGATAAAAGAGATATAGTTCGCCGCGTCGAATGTTTCCCTATGCTCCTTATAGTAAATATAATCATCTCTCGTAAGCGAAATATTGAACATGTTCTTCATTATCGCCAGGTTCTTGGAAAGGACCCCGAGCTCCCTCTGAGTATCATTTTCATATAAAGACGTTTTTATCCTATCCTCAAGGGCGTCGATCTCTTTGGCTACCTTCGTCCTGTCTATGGCGCTGTATAATGATATATATACTATGTACTTCTGTAATTCAGGGTAGCCCGAAATGTCGAGCTTTACAGATTTAGCTTTCTTTACCAGATAGGCGTAAAAATCGGTCTGCGAGACCCGTTCGGCCTTTAACTTGCCTACCATAACCATCAGATCTTCAAGCTCGTTCCTCGACAGCGACTTCTTCAGCTTATCAACAACCTCATCCTTCTCGTTGTTGGCGCGTTTGAAATTTATCTTATCCTCATCTGCGAGCGTCTGGCTCAAGAGGTACACGTTGGAAAAAGATTTTATATCGACTATCCTCTTCCGGGCCATATTGATGAGATAAAGTATATATTCTTTGAAAGTTATCTTACCGTCCTTATATCCGGTGTAGTACTTGTCGAGCTCCAACAATTCATTCGGATATATATGCCGCTTCAGGTTATCGAGAATATATCCTATCGATTTAATGTACCTGTCGACTTCATTTTTATGGGCCAGCGAATCCCTGTAGACTTTCAGATTCTTCAAATAGAGATCCGGGTCTTCTACTCCCCACAAGTTCACCTTCTCGGGATTATTTACAGCGTAATATTCTGCCGCGCTCACAACGCCCTCTTTAACGAAAAAATCGGCGGTCTTCTCCCGTATATCCTTTTCGGGTATGGCAGTAAACGGAGAGAGGTCATAACTTTCGGCTCCGCCTTCGCAGTTGACGGCATATATGCCATATTCGGCCGTAAGATAATTCAATATTTCGGCAATAGACTTCTGGGCAGCGTAATTACAGTGGGCATCCTGGATATGAATTACGGTCTTGCCGGAGTTGGGGGCTTCGGAAGATTCCTGAACATATCCGAGCTCCAGAGGGAGCGTAAACGTGGCCGCGCTCAGACTCTTAAGAGGTGACGGGCTGCCCGTGCTGTCAGGGCCGACGCTAGTAAGCCCTGAAGGCGACCTGGCAGCCCAAGCTTCACCTACCAACATATCACCTCCTAATGCATTGAATAAGAATAGTAAGGCCAACGGGATAATAAGACCCTTAGACAGGCTCAGGGTTTTATGGTGAGCTTGTCGTCCCTCGACTTTGCTCGGGACGACCCTGAGTTTACCGAAGGATCGAACCATAAAAAAAGGCCTGTTAAAGGTAAAACACATAGCATTTACCTTTTTAGGCCTTACAGAACCGAACATTGGCGTATTAGATCTAGCGTCAAACATGGAACTCACCTCTAATGCGCTGCTGTGAAATACCCCGAAGCATCGCACCTGTGTCGCATTGGATGCGAAGGGGGGCAATCTAACACATCTTTCTCTTTGGTTAAATCACACCACTTCGTAAGACTTTTTACAAAGTGATCAAAAAAAAACAAACCCTCCCCATTTCTACTATAAGTATACCATATGATCGGCCTACCGCATAGCTTGCTTTTTTATATGCTAACATGATTGCTTTGCTAAGGAGATGTGTGCACTGGCTTTTGGTTGTCGTTGAAATTGTGACACAGTCGCAATGACGAAGTTCTTAAAACACCGGACTGTTGCCTATTTTGAGGACTTCTCCAAGCTGGAGATCATTGAGAGGATCTCTTTTTTGCTGTGCGCTTTTTTGAAGAGGCCGACCATGAAGCGGTCTTTGATGAGATGCGATATCTTCGCGAGTATCTTTAAGTGGGAGCCTATATCCTCTTTCGGGGATATAAGCATGAAGAAGAGATGCGTCTTTTCGCCGTCTAAAGAGTTAAAGTCCACGCCGGCGGCCGACCTGCCGAACGCAAGCACGGTCTGCTTTATACTGTCGATCTTGGCGTGAGGCACGGCGACCCCGTTACCTATCGCCGTAGACCCCAGATTTTCGCGCCCTATGATCGCGGACGCGAGAGCTTTCTTATTCTTTGCTTTGCCTGACCTGATTATTATATCTACTAACTCGTCGATTATCTCCGACTTGTCTTTGCCCTCGAGCTCAAGCTCTATAAGATTCTCTTTCAAAAGGCTCGAGAGCTTTATGGCTGCCGCGTCTACCTCTATCATATGTCCTATTCTACGGGTATGATTATCTTCGTACCTGCTTTTAGCTTCTTCGGATTCCTTATCTTGTTCTTGTTCAATTCATACAGGTACTTCCATCGGTGGCCGCCGCCCATCTCGTTCTGGGCTATCTTCCATAAGGAATCATTCTGTTTTATAATATATTCTTTAGTTGAAACTTTAGGCTCGGATTCGATGCTCACCTCTTTCTCTTCTACATACTTGCCTTCTTCAGCGGCTGTAGCGCCGACTATAGCGTCCTCAGAAGCATCGCCGGCATAAGGTATATTGATCTCTTCTATCTCGGCTACCATGAACTGCGCGTTCCTGTCCTTAGCCATACCCAGCAGATCTTTAACATACGCGATGGCATCGAGCTTGCCGCGGCTCACGATCTTTATACGGCTCTCAGGTATGCCACTATCCACCATAAACTTCTTTACGCTCTCTCCGCGGCGTAAGCCCAGTTTCTCATTATATTTTTCGGAACCGCGTATATCGCAATTTCCGGTGATCAATATATCGGTTTCGGGATTCCTGTTCAGCAGCGCCACTCCCTGTTCGAGCACGGCAACGGCGTCCTCGCGGATATCGGACTTATCAAAATTAAAATAGACCTTTACATTCTTATGGATCTTCTTAACTAATAGCGACGCCCTGAGCTCATCCTTCTTCGGTTCCGGGAGCCCTTCCTTGTAGTCATATATGATCTTGTATACGTAAACATATCCTCTGTTGCCCCAGAGCCCGCTGACCGTGCCCTTATCTTTTGGCCACCACCAGTAGCCGCCGCGCTCATCCTTCACCGGATTGGGCTTGGCGTCCGTCGGCCACCAATGGAACTTCTTCTGCAGCTCGTCCATCTCGGCCTTATGCTTTCCTTCAAGCTCCGCTGCATAGCCTCTGCCGACAGAAACGATTGCAAACAGACATATTAAGACAGCGGATATAAGTTTCTTCATGACGATTCTCCAATTTTGCGAAACAAAATTGATCCTGATCCGCCGAAAGCGGAGAGGGACCTCTCCATATCTTTAACCAACGGGTATATTCTACTCCAAAAAATATAAAACTTCAACAGATAAAAATGCGTATGAGTAAAATGGGTCGGACCCCTTTTTTACAGACGGAGTCTTTTTCTACCCCTCGCGCAGCTGTTTTTCCGCATCCACAACATCGCGGTTTATCAGGCGTATGGTATTCTTTATTCTGTCCTTTAAGAGATATGAGGAGGCCTCGGATTCCGCTATCTCGCGAAGTATCTGGATCGACATGCGGAAATACCGCACAACCTCTCCCTCGTCCGTGTCGGTGAAACGCAGGATCTGGGCGAACTCTTCTTGGCGCATCCACATATCTATCGCCTTGGCCATATGAAAATGAGGCGCTTTGGAGAACGGGTAGATCTTATATTTTATCTCTTTGCGCCGTATATTCTCGTG
>JAPLMG010000306.1 GCA_026387165.1 Candidatus Omnitrophota bacterium | reverse complement strand
CTACCCCTTTTAACTCCCTGTCCGACATCCTCATTCTTTGCCCTATAAGAGTCGCTATCCTCAAAAAGGACGCGCGCGGTAAATATACGCCCTTGGCGCGGGTGCTTACTATGGTAGCGAAGCTCTTTATGATGCCCTCGGTAAGCTTCTCCTGCTCCTTGTAGAGCTGGGCGTTCTTTATCGCTATGACCGCCTGCTCGGACAGAGTGGACATTATCTCCTGATCGAATGACGTGAAAGGTTTTTTGTCCACTTTGTCGTAAAGCGTTATGACGCCTATAATATCCTCATCTATTAACGGAGTTGCCAGGTGATCAGAGTCCCTTATGGGCCTTCCGAACTTCACGGCCTTTCCAGGCGACCATTTCCCGATCCGTATTTTCTTCAATTTTGACTTTTTCTCCCTCAGGTCTATGGTGACCTTCGGTAAAAGCAGTTTCTTGGTGGAGTCCACAAGCTTTATTGAGCACCTGTTCGCCCTTATTATCTGCAGAGATAACCGCGCCACCCTCGGCAGAAGCTCGTTCATATCGAGGGTCGATCCTATCAGCCTATGCACCGTGTGCACGGTAGAGAGCGCTATAGCGCGGGGCCTTATCGTTTCGTAAAGTTTTGACAGCTCCAGTTCCTTCTGCACTTCTCTCACTATAGCATCGGTAAATGCGGCAAATATATCCATGACCTGTCCGGATATGTCTCTTTTTGTGTAACATGTCCCAAGATAGCCGTACAATTTATCGCCCTGAAATATGGGATAGACAAATCCGTGCAATCCTTCGACGCATTCAAACCGGATCAGCGTCCTTGCCCTGCCGCACTTTTTAACTATACTCCAGAGCATCTTTACACAACCGCTCTTTTTGCCTGAGCCCGGGCCTTTCAGAAACGGGCAAGTGCCCGAGATGATCTTCTTCATGTCGGATAATTTCGGATAGGGCTGCTCTACAAGCCACCAAAGAGCTGAATTAAGACAGACCCCGAAGCACTCCTCTTCCTTCTTTAGGCTTATGCTCTTCTTGAGCCTGTCGAACAACTCTCTCTGGTATTCTTTATTATTCTTTATCTCGTCCATGGTCTAATTATAGTTTGCCGTGCGCTCATTGTCAACCCTTCGACGCACTTCGTTTGTGCCTCGACTTTGCTCGGCACCATTCGAGGCATCGTGAGCCTGTCGAAGTGTCGAAGGGTCAATCTTTGTGCCGTAAATCATCTCTTTATAACCTTGAAACTCCATACGGTATCGTGCCGGCTCCAGACCCTCAGGGATGCGTCGCGCTGTTCAACGTACCAGCTGTAGGTGATGCCTTCCTCAAATTTGTCTGTTTGTGTGTCCTCAAGTAACACGTTCCCTATTTTCCCAAAAAGCGCCTGCCCCTATTTACTTATGGCCCTCTAGAACCCTCACCTTATAAGCAATGAGAGTGTTTTCTTTGCCAAAGGATCCGTAACACACGGTAGTTTCTCCTTTATGATCCTTCAAATCCCTTATTATAACATTCTTAACCACATTCATGTCGTTTTCCGTGAATATCGTGGCCCTGGAAACATCCACCTTATTCCCGTTGACGATAATGTAGTATTCCTTTATGTCAACTTTTTCTATGGTTCCCTTGACTGTATCGGCGTAACAGTTGCCGGCCACGCATAGAATAATCAGA
>JAPLMG010000086.1 GCA_026387165.1 Candidatus Omnitrophota bacterium | reverse complement strand
GAGATCAGGCTGAGGTCCATATTGATAAAGCCCTCGAAAGAGCGGGGCGGCGAGGCCGGAGCCCTGCAGGTCATAAGAGATCTCATGAAGCGCCTTAAGGAAGGATGCGGCTTTGAAGGGCTGGCTAAGGAGTATTCGGACACTCCGGGCGTGGACGAGAGCGGATCGATGGGCTATGTCAAGAAAGGTGATCTTATGCCGCAGATCGAAGAGATAGTCTTTAATTTGAAAGAGGGCGAGATAACGGAGATCATACAATCACCTCTCGGATATCACATATTCAAGGTGGACGAGAAGAAGATCCGCCGCATGAGAGAGCTGGCGGAGGTTCGCCAGGATATCGAGGAGTTCCTTTACAGAGAAAAGGCGGGCCAGAAGTTAAAGGGGTGGATAGATTCTCTCGCCAAGAGCGCCTACATTGAGTTCAAGTAAACAGCGTATCCTCATCACTATGGGTGACCCTGCCGGCATCGGGCCGGAGGTTGCCGTCAAAGCGTTATCGGACCCCCTCATTTCAAAGTTAGCCCATTTCCAGGTCATCGGGGACTTCTTCGTAATAGATAAAGTAAGAAAGAGTTTAAGAGCGGCACCGGAAATATCGCTCCTGGATCTCGCCAATGTCCCATCCACAAACTTCGCTTTCGGAATTCAGAAACCCGCTTTTGGGAAAGCGGCGATGGAATATATCGATAAGGCGCTGGAGCTTCTTAAGGCCGGCGAAGCGGACGCGTTAGTTACGGCGCCCGTAAATAAGTCATCTATAAGGAGCGCCGGGTTTAAAGATTTCGAGGGCCATACCGAATATCTTGCCCAAATGACGGGCACAAACGAGTTCGCGATGATGTTCGTCGGCAAGGGCCTGAAGATAACGCTCTGTTCCCGGCACGTTGCCTTGAAAGACGTGCCGGGCGCCATAACATCGGATCTGATATGCAGGACTATAAGACTTACGCATGATTATCTCAAAAAATACTTCGGGATAGAAGGCCCTAAGATAGCGGTGGCGGGCCTGTATCCTCACGCGTCTGACAGCGGCCTCTTCGGCGATGAAGAAGAGACC
This sequence comes from Candidatus Omnitrophota bacterium, assembly GCA_026387165.1. Taxonomy (GTDB): domain Bacteria; phylum Omnitrophota; class Gorgyraeia; order 2-01-FULL-45-10; family 2-01-FULL-45-10; genus 2-01-FULL-45-10. The sequence continues at coordinate 3,470 of JAPLMG010000086.1, read as the reverse complement.
GTGATAATCCCGGCTATCAGGAAGGCATCCATCGGAATAAAAAATATTTACGGCCCGCTTTCCGCCGACGCGGTATTTTACGAAGCGCTGAAAGGGAAGTACGACGCCGTCGTGGCGATGTATCATGACCAGGCGCTCGCGCCTTTCAAGACATTGTATTTTAACGACGGAGTTAATCTGACCCTCGGGCTGCCTTTCATAAGAACTTCACCCGACCATGGAACGGCCTTCGATATAGCGGGTAAGGGAATAGCCGATCCCACATCGATGAAGGAAGCGATCCTATTGGCCTGTGGATTAGTAGCCCATGCTTAAGCATGGGCTACATTGTGGATAACTTATGCTCACACAGACACAGTTAAAGGCTGTATTTCAAAAATATAACTTCTCTCCGCTGAAGAGGTTCGGAGAGAACTATCTTATCGACGGTAATGTCAAGGATAAGATAATCGCGCAAGCAGGAGCCGCCGCGGGCGATATGATCCTGGAGATAGGCCCCGGCTTCGGAGCGCTCACTCTTGATCTGGCACGGAGCGGGGCGAAGGTCTTTGCCGTAGAGAAGGATAAAAAAGCCTTCGAGATATTAAAAGAAATTTGCGGCGATAAATATCCCAATCTTGAAATTATCAATAACGATATCCTGAATTTTGATCTTTTATCGTCATTGCGAGGAGCGCGAAGCGCGACGAAGCAATCTCAAAAGATAAAAGTCATAGGCAACCTGCCTTATTATATTACGACGCCTGTCATAGAGTACATAATAGAGAATAGAGAGATCGTAGAAAGCGCCTTGATATTAATGCAGAAAGAGGTCGCTCTTCGCCTGCTTGCGCCCGAGGGTTCAAAAGACCGCAGTTCGATAAGCTGCTTTGTACAGTATTATATGAAGCCCGAATATTTATGCACCATAGATCGGAATTCGTTCTATCCGGTTCCGGGTGTCGACTCCAGCCTCTTGAGGCTTAACATTCTCCATAAGCCGGCTCATCATGTAAGGGACGAGGCGGTCTTTTTCAAAATAGTCAGAGGCGCCTTCAATCAAAGACGCAAGTGCATAATCAATTCGCTCTCCCGCATAGCGGTGCGTAAATAAGTGCTCCGACGAGATGAGGAAAACTGTCATTCCCGAATGTTTTTACCTGTCCCCATGAAAATGGGGATCGGGAATCCAAATAAAACATAATGATCGTCGTAGATTCCCGCTCCCCGCTTTCGCGGGGACAAGCTTCGCGGGAATGACATAGAGTTTATCGAGCTTTATGGTATTCCGGTAGCCGCTACGCCGCTTTCCATGCATTTACCGGATGTAGATGATGAGCCTTTCCTTGAGGTTGCGGTATCAGGTAAGGCAGAGTGCCTCATCACAGGCAATGTGGCGCATTATACCGTGAGATCGAAGCACAAGATGCGAGTTCTTACGCCGAGGCAGTTTATCAATAGATATTATTAACTATAATGCTCGGGAAAAACTGGACCACTTTTTAGGCCTAGCTAAGATAAAAAACGCGGTATAATATGGCCATTAAAAATGGAGGTACCAGGACATGGCAATGCGTAAGAAGCATGAACCGGCAATAAAGGCGCGCGCGGCACTTGAAGCGATTAAAGGCGAGAAGACAGCCGCACAGATAGCATCCGAATACGGGGTGCATCCAACACAGGTAACACAATGGAATTCCCCAATAAGAAAAAAAATAGAACCGTCCCCTTTATCCCCTTTATTCCTCTACTTTTTCGGTTGACTTAATCCCTCCGCAGGTCTACTATACCCGTATGGCTACAATGGCGTTGCCGGTAGTTTTTAGCGACTAAATAAGGCATACGAACGGCTCTATCCATGAGTCGTTTTTTATTTGGATTAGAAAAATGAAAATAACAATAATATTATTGATATTGACGGTAACCTTTTTCCCGCCGCTGTGCAGCGCGGAGGAGGGCAGCGAGATCTACCGGAAGATGCCGGCTATGCTGGCGGATCTGCTGGCCTCAAAAACCCCCGTCAATTATGCCAAAGACCGCGGAATAGGATTGAAAGACGGTGCGGTAAAAGTGATTGTGGAGGTAGGTGAAAATTCTTCACCGGCGGAATTAGCTGTCAAATACAGCCTCGCAGGTTTTAAAGTTAATAAAAATCTACTCATCTCTTATGTAAAATTAGACACGCTTAAAGAACTTTGCAAGGATCCCTCGGTGATTTTTGTAAGAATGCCCGCGAGATTGCTTAGGATGGGATAAAGTGCGCCCACAAAATAGGAGACTCTCGTGAATATTAAGAAAAGCAGCATCGTTTTATCGTCAATAGTTATATCTTTCATAGCCGTCACCAGTCTTTCGTCAAATGTCACTCCGGCCTACTCCGAGGAGTCGAGTTTTTCTGTGCCTAAGGCCGTGAATAGCAGGATGAGCAGCGCGCTCGATAACCTCATCTATAAGAAGACGGCTGCCGGCGCGCTTAAAACCGGCGTCATTTCAGGGATGCCCGCGCGGACCACCAATTTGGAACAAAAGAAGACAAGGGTCATACTGGAAACGCGCGATAATGACGTTGATCTTAAAGAGATAACCTCCCGCGGGGGAGAGATTGTGGCCGAGCGCCGCGGCCTTGTGGCCGTGGAAATGCCGCTGGATAAGATAGAGGACGTCGTGAATAATGTGGCCGGTATCGAATACGCCCGGCTTCCGCGAAAATTTTTCCGTTGCGGCGTGACCAGCGAAGGCGTAAGCCTTACGCTTGCCAGTAATTTACATAGCGCCGGTTTCACCGGCCAGGGGGTAAAGATCGCGATAATCGATCTCGGCTTCAATGGATTATCGGCGGCTCAGGCTAACGGTGACCTGCCCTACAGCGCGATAACGCGTGACTACACGGGCACCGGTCTGACGACAAAATACAAGCACGGCACAGCCTGCGCCGAAATAGTTTACGATATGGCGCCCGGCGCGGAATTGCATCTTCTGAAGGTGTCGGATGAAGCCGATATATATAACGCCCTCGATTATTGTATTGCCAGCGGCATAGAGATAATAAGCGCATCGATAGGGACTTATGGGACAGGGCCGGGCAACGGCACGGGCAGTTTCGATGAGGTATGCGACGAGGCGAGATTGGCCGGGATTCTGATCGTCTCCGCCGCCGGCAACGACGGAAATACCTATTCGATCGACGGCTATCCGATCGGGACGCACTGGGAGGGCGTATTTATCGACTCAAACTACAATAATATTCATGAGTTCCTTCCCGGTTATGAATATAATGTCGTAGCCGGTTTTCCGGTTCAGGACGAAGAAGGTGGTTCGCTGGATGATGATGTTGAGGTCATGATGCGATGGGATGATTGGCCGAACGCGGCGACGGATTACGACATGTATCTTTACGATTATTCTACAAGCGCCCTGGTCGCTTCGTCAACAGATATCCAGAACGGCTCTCAGCCGCCGATAGAATGCATGTCGGTCAATCTGCCTGACAC
>JAPLMG010000245.1 GCA_026387165.1 Candidatus Omnitrophota bacterium | reverse complement strand
CCCGAATGTTTTTACCTGTCCCCATGAAAATGGGGATCGGGAATCCAAATAAAACATAATGATCGTCGTAGATTCCCGCTCCCCGCTTTCGCGGGGACAAGTTTCGCGGGAATGACATATTGAGTTTCTTCTTTATGCTATTACAATTTTTTTCTGTACCGCCATCCTTCGACAAAAGCTCAGGATGGCGTACTGAGCCAAGTCGAAGTACGCCATAAGGTGTCAGAATTTTTTCCGCCACAAAGATAAGCGGATCCGCCAAAGGCGGAGACATCAGCTTCGGGCTGGGCCACCGGGTATTCCGACGTCTGGGGTTATTCGGATAGGCTTATGAGATGCTGCGAGTGGCGAGGAGGTTGACGCTCAGGCCGAGGAAGTTCTCGACGATCACGAAGCCTGCTTTGACCGGACTTTTGAGGCGGATCTTTTTGATCTCACCCATCGCCTCCATAATTTTGGATTTAGGAATAGGCTTATCGGTTCTTACCGGCACCATCTTCAGGGATAGCCCTTGGGCGAGAACGGCGGACGTGAGTATTCTCGCGGGGTTTTCTATCTCCTGTATAGCGTACTTCTCTCCTTTTGGGCATTCGCTGCCGCTCACTCTGACTACGCGGCAGTTTTCTACGTCTATGGACAGCAGGCACCCTTTCGGGCACTCTACGCAGGTCAGTTTTTTGGTCATTCCAGACCTCGGATATAGTCCGCGGCCATCTTTCCGGCAAGCGCCGCCTCTTTTGAGACCCAGTCCGCGAGGTCATATATCTTAAACGAGTTTCCGCAGCAAAATATCCCCGGAACGGACGTCTTATTGACCTCTTTCGAAACCGGCGAATTGGTACTTCTGTCTATCTCAACACCCGCCATCTCTATCAACTCGTTCTCCGGGATCAGTCCGACCGATATCAATACCGTATCGCACTCGATCTCAAACTCTTGCGGCGGGATCTCGTTGAAATTTTCATCAACTTTTGCGACACTCACTTTTTCGACTCTGTCGGCCCCGTAGATCCTGGATATCCTGTGATTGTAGTAGATCGGTATATCAAAATCCTCTATGCACTGGGCCACATTACGGGTAAGTCCCCTCGACTTACCCTGTATTTCAATAACGGCCTTTACTCTTGCGCCTTCGAGCGTGAAACGGCGCGCCATTATCAGGCCTATATCTCCGGAGCCGACGATCACGACCTCTTTACCCGGCAGGAGCCCTTCAATATTTATGAGTTTTTGGGCCAGCCCCGCTGAAAATATTCCTGCCGGACGGGTTCCGGCTATATGCACCATCTCGCGCGTCTTCTCACGGCAGCCGGTCGCCATTATAACAGCTTTGGCCCTGACATCTTCCATGACCCCGGGCTTTATATAAGTAAGGGTCTTTTCTTTGGTAAGTTTTACAACGAAGGATCTTAAGCTGACCTCTATCCCGGGTATCTCTTTAATTTTTTCGATAAAGCGATTAGAGTACTCCGGCCCGGTCAATACCTCTTTAAAATATTCTATTCCGAAACCGGTATGAACGCATTGATTGAGTATGCCGCCCAAGTATTGGTCTCTCTCTAAAAGCAGTATGTCTGTAACGCCTGATTCACGCGCCGAGATAGCGGCCGCCATGCCCGCCGGCCCTCCGCCAACTATAACCAATTCTCGTTCGACCATATGATATAAAGTTTTTTACCAAACTGTCATTGCGAGGAGGCCCCCGAACCACAAAGGTTCGGGGTAAACTTCGGCCGACAAAGCAATCCCGAAGGTTGCGAGGACATAAAATGTCCGAAGCAACCTAAAGAGATTGCTTCGCCCCTTCGGGGCTCGCAATGACGGTTAGACACCTTTCTTCCTTAACAATCTCCGAGCCCTTACCGCGCTTCGTTATTTCAGTCGGCCTTTTGCCCGCCTCTTCAGCGAGGATCTTCATGAGCCTTGTTGTGCAAAAACTGCCGTGACAGCGCCCGGACTGGGCCCTGGTCCTGAACTTTATTCCGTCGAGGGTCTTCGCGCCGCGCTTTATCGCGTCGGTGATCTCTTTAGCCGACACCATCTCGCACCTGCATACAATATCACCGTAGCCCGGATCTCTCTTTATTAATTTCTTCGTCTTCGACAACGGAATATTGAATAGATGTATCTCTTTTTTCCTGTGTCGATGGAAAAATAATTTCTTTTTTAACGATAACCCGTTCTTTTTCAGGATCCTTAAGACCAAGAGCGCTATAGCCGGCGCCGCCGTCAAGCCCGGCGACTGAATTCCCGCGACATTTATAAATCCCGGCACCGATGCCTCATGTCTTATTATAAAATCTTCACCGGAGGCAGGACGCAAACCCGCGAAGTACGCTATAACGTCATTTCCGTTTATCGATGGGACTAATCTTTGCGCCCGAGATAATACTTTTTTGAATCCTTCGTCAGAAGTTGCAAGGTCCTCTTTGTCGTCAACGTCTTCGGCTGTCGGGCCTATCATCGGGTTGCCGTCCGACGTTTTTATCACAAGTACACCTTTTGAATTCTTTGAAGGCAGGGGAAATATAAGATGGTTCGTTATATTTTCTTTCTTCTTATCAAGCAGAAACTCTTCGCCTTTCCTGGGACGTATCTCGAAATCATCCACTCCGATCTGTGCTGAGATTTCGTCCGCAAACAGCCCGGCCGCATTTATAACATATCTGGATCTGAATTCGCCCTTTGAAGTATATATTTCAAAATTCCGGGCCCCGGCCGCGCCCTGAACCCGAGCAAAGCGAGTGGTTTGAGCCCCGGAATGCGGCAAGATCTTTTCAACTTTTGTTAATGTGTGGCTCTCTACACCGTTCTTTTCGGCATTTTCGGCCAGATCATAAGCCCATCTGTATGGGCTTATTATGCCGGCGGTGGGAGCGTAGAGCGCGGCGGCAGCTTCTCGCGAAAGATTCGGTTCGTTTCTCCTTAACCAGGCTCTGTCGACCACTCTTAGGCGGGGCACGCCTAATGCCTCGGCCTCATTCTTCAACTGGACCAACTTTAATCTCTCCTCTTCATTGAAGGCGACTATCAGCTCTCCGACTTCTTTGAAGTCTATGCCGAGCTCTTTTGACATTTTTCGCGTCAGGGCATTGCCCTGGACAGACAATCTGCCCTTAAGTGAATTTACGGGATTTTGCGTGCCGGGATGTATTATACCGCTATTAGATTTTGAAACACCGAAAGCAAGCTCTTCTTCTTTTTCGAGGATGGCTGCCTTTAATTTGTAGCGCGAGAGTTCACGGGCTATCGACGTGCCTATGACTCCGCCGCCGATAATGATTACGTCGTATATCATATGTTGCACGCCTTTTACACCGGGGCGGTGTTAACACCGCCCTGTTGTTCATTACAAGCGGGCTCTCTTAACCGCTTCGAGCCAACCGCTGTAGAGTTTGTCCGACGCGCTCGCAGGCATCCTGGGCCTGAATACTCTGTCGATCTTCCAGCATTTCTTCAGATCCCGCGAACTTTTCCAATAGCCGACGGCCAGGCCCGCCAGATATGCCGCTCCTAAAGATGTTATCTCTATTCCCTTGGGCCTTACAACTTCCCGGCCCAATATATCCGACTGTAATTGACATAAAAGATCATTCGAGACCGCGCCGCCGTCCACTTTTAAACTCCTTATCTTAAGAGCGGAGTCTTTCTCCATCGCGAGCATTACGTCTTTAGATTGATAACAGATGGCTTCGATGGCGGCCCTCGCTATGTGGCCCCTCTTCGTCCCCCTCGTAATGCCCGATATGAGCCCGCGCGCATCCTGGTCCCAGTACGGCGCGCCAAGCCCTACGAGCGCGGGCACGAAATAGACGCCTCCGTTATCCTTCACGGAATGCGCGAGCCTTTCGGAGTCGGACGCTTTTTTTATTATCTTAAGCCCGTCCCTCAGCCATTGTATCGCCGCACCTGCCACAAAGACGTAGGGCCGCATGCCAGTGTCGTAATAAGGCCGTGCTTTGAAACAGGCCTGCACTTGCCGGTATTTAACAGAATGAACGATCCCGTACCGTATGTATTCTTTATCTGGCCCGGATCGAAACATGTCTGTCCGAATAGCGCGGCCTGCTGGTCCCCGGCTATCCCGGATATGGGTATCCCTGCGGGCAAATACCCTAAATTTACCGTCCTGCCAAAGATACCGGATGACCTCTTCACCTCGGGCAGAATATCTCCTGGTATCTTAAAATATTTAAGTATATCGCTATCCCACTTTAGACTTTCTATATTGAAGAGCATCGTGCGCGAGGCGTTTGTATAATCTGTGGCGTGGACTCTCCCGCCGGTAAGCTTCCAGAGTATCCATGTGTCGGTGGTTCCAAATAGGATCTTGCCTTTTTTCGCTTTGGCCGCCGCGCCGGGCACATTCTTCAATATCCACTCTATCTTCGGGCCTGAGAAATATGCGTCTATAGGCAGCCCCGTCCTCTTCTTAAAAAACTCCGCCACGCCTTTTCTCTTTTTTAATTCGTCGCAGCGCGGCGCCGTTCTCCTGCATTGCCATACTATGGCGTTATAGATGGGCCTACCGGTCTCCTTATCCCAAAGAACCGTCGTCTCGCGCTGACTGGTAATTCCTATAGCCGCTATCCTGGCCCCGGGCGCCTTCTTCAATACCTTCCGGATCGAGCTATTTACGCTGTTCCAAAGGTCATGAGGATCGTGTTCCACCCATCCGGGTTTCGGAAAATGTTGAGGAAACTCCTCATAGGAGCTCACCACAATTTTGCCGGACTTATCGTATAATACGACTCTGCTACCCGTCGTACCCTGATCTATCGCCAGTATATACTCCACTCTATAGCCTCCTCTTAAAGCAGCTCTAATGACAAATGTCAAAATTCAAATGACAAATGAAATCCAAAATTCTAATGACAAATTTCAAAACCACAGTTTTGTCATTTGTGCTTTGTCATTTGACATTAAATTTTTGCTTCAATCCATTTAAATATATCCTGAAAGACCCTCTCTTTGCCGAGCTCTATCGAGAGCGCGTGGTACATTCCCGGGTACTCGATCAGCGTCTTATCTTTGCATTTTAATCTACCGAAGACCTTTACGCTCGCTCGAGAATAGACGAGCATATCATGCCCCGCAACCAGAAAGAGAAGCGGTGAGTCTATCCGCATCCTCGACAACCTCATGCGAAGCTGGGTGATGAATATGTCGAAGAGCACCTGCGAAGTGGTCAAAACGTCCTTATCATAAGTCGCTTCTATCATCTTTAAATAGGCCGGATCGCGCGTGCACATATCGGAGCTCACGGGCAATACGCATCTTTTATTTCGATCATAGAAAAGCGGAAGGAATATCCTGAAATAATCCTTTAACTTCAAAGGCACTTTGCTCTTAAATGCGGGAGAGATGCAGACAAGGCCGCCGAAAAGAGCCTGGTCCTTCAGCGCCATCAATAATATGATCGAAGCGCCCATGCTCTCGCCTACCGCGAATATCTTCTTTCCGGGATTATCTTCTTTTATTTTGATGAGGAGGTTATTTATAGAATCGAAAAATTCGGCAAAAGATCGATCTTCTCTTAGATCTATAGCGTATGAGAAGAACCCGTTCTTTAGAGATTCCGAAGCGAAAGATTCCCACCAGAGTGAGTTAGCGCCCAGGCCGTGGATCAAAAGAAGCTTAGCCTTGGGCGACGGGGAAACCCATGCTTTATAGGATATGCCGCTGCCTGCTATAGCCATCATTCCTTATTTTATATACTTTGCTTTAAGCTCCGAAAGATAGATAAGGTGCTTCTTCTCTTCATCTATAAGCTCTTCGACCTTCTCCTTGTTTCGCGAGCCCATCATATATTTCAACAGCTCCGAGAAGAAGAGGATCGCGTCCTTTTCGAATCCTATGCCGTATTGTATGGCGGCGAGCGGCTCCATAACGCTCTTGGCGAACCACTCGGCAGATATCTGCATATATAGCATATCATCGACGACGAACTTCATATATGCCGCGAACTCGCCCTGGTAGGACTCCTGGACTTCATATGTCTCGGTCGATTTGCGGATATCCGTAAACCTCTTTATATGTTCGTCTTCCCAGTCGCGCAGCTTCGAGAAGAGGTCCTTCATATCCTTCTCTTTAAATTTATCCGCCGCGTAGCCGTAGAAGTCTCTGCGCTTCTTCTCCTTCGCTATGCCCATATCTATGATTTCAGCCGCGCTGAATACGTTAGCCATATATCCCTCCGTTAAGTTCATCCGCTATGAGCATATTATACAACCCGCGCCGCCAAATCCCAAGTGAAAATTCAAGGGGTTCCTAACTGCCAGCGGGCTTGGACCTTGCGGGGCCCGCCTTTCAAAACCTAAGCCTCGTTATGTGAGCACAAGCCACCAAATATGGTGGCAGGAAAAATGTTCCCACTCGTCTTAAGTAGCTTAGGTCGGTCTTTTGTTCAGGATAAAAACGGGGGCCTGCGGAACTCGGGCCCATGGAAGGGCCCTCATCCCGCACTTTCTTCAATAAAGCATGCGCCCATAAGAAAGTGCGGGGCCGCCTATGATTTATCTACCAGTAATATACCAGTCTACTATAGCGGACATCCTCGGCCCTTTTTAACCGTTTTTCTCCTTCACAAAAGACCTAACATTTTTATTGTGCTCACATGACATCGGCTTATGTTTTACAGCAAACTCTTTGCAGGCGGTACCCCGCAAGGCCCGCCTGAGATAAGCCCGCCAACACTACAGGGCTTTGTGAGCGGCCATTAGAAATTTTTTGGCATAGCGTCTATGAATGGTTGGTGTGCAAGGATTTACGTTGAGCGAATGCAGGAACTGACTGAGGACAGCTGTTTGCTTCGTTTTGCGAAAAGCAAAACGAAAACAGCTGTCCGAAGGAATTCCTGCAAATGAGCGAAACGTAAACCGCAGCACACGGCAAAAAATTTCAGGCCGCGAACAAAGACCTGGAGTGGTGGCAAGGAAACGTCTTATGAACTGCGGTTGACTTCGGCGGAGGAGTAGGTTCTGCGCGGTTGGATCTTGCACCCTGAGATTATTTCGTTTATTGACGGGAGGACCTGGAAGGTTACTGCGGGGTTCGTGATGCTGCCCTCATACAGGATAGGCGCTTCCGGCTGATATGAGCGTTCAGCCGTTAAGAATATTCTCATTATGAAATCTTTGCCGTCTATGGAGAACGGGTAATAGCGCGTCCATCCTTTCCTAACAACATCGATATTATCGAGATCAAAGCTTATCCCCGGACTTAAGATCATCTTTCCGGCATTGCTTATCAGATCTTCCTTGGAAGATCGACCAATCGCATCCAACTTATACAGTAAGAGGCCGAAACGGATAAAATCATATGTTTTTTTAAAGTATCCATCGGGATAGTTTGAATCTGTTTTAATCTGCGTCAAAGGATAATTAACGGCTGAAGCCATTGGCGGGAGCATTATTGACTGAACCAGAAAAAATACAGCAAGGATACCGGACCACTTCTTCTTACTCAAAGAGACTCCTCTCTTGCGGCACCAGTAGGGCACAGCTTCAAGTGTGCCCCACCACCTATTCGTAAGTCTACCACAAGATCTAACTTTTGCAAGGAGCGGCGCTTTTTATCCGGGTTTTTTAGAGAGGGTACTCTTCAAATAAACCCTTCGACCCTTCGACGCTGCTCAGGGTATAAACTTCTTTATCTTTGCGAGCAGGTCTTCGGATTCGTAGGGTTTTAAGATACAGTCATCGGCGGCGATGAATTTATAGTTTGATTTCAGCCTCTCTTTCTGCTGAGGTTTCGCGGTAAATAGTATTATCGGAATGCGCGACGTCTTCTCGTCGGACTTTATCTCATTACAGGTTTCGTAGCCGTCCTTGCCGGGCATCATCACATCCAGTAGTATAAGATCGGGCATCCGGTCCCCGGCCAACGCCACAGCCTTTGCTCCGTCAGGCGCCGTTATCACTTCGTATCCCCACGACTTCAGCCTGATCGATACAAAATCGAGTATATCCGGCTCGTCGTCGACTAACAATATCTTCTTTGCCATTTTATATGCCCCTCTGTAAAACTTTTATAAAAGCATCCACTACTTTCGGGTTGAACTGAGCGCCGCTATTCTGCTTCAGCTGTTCCATCGCTTCCTCTTTCGTCATATTCTTCATGTAAGGCCTGTGCGATGTCATAGCGTCATATGCATCGGCCACGGATACTATGGCGGCCATGATATTGATATCATCCCCTTTGAGCCTGTCCGGATAGCCTTTGCCGTCGT
>JAPLMG010000117.1 GCA_026387165.1 Candidatus Omnitrophota bacterium | reverse complement strand
AATAGGCTCTTGGCCGCGCGATAACCGCTATTTATGGACATGCCGCATACGATCAAGAATATAATAAGCGCCGCTGCTACTCCGGTAAATATCTTCTTCTCTTTCATGAAACGATAGAGATCGTCTATCGCCCATCCGAGGCACATCCCGAGAGGTATGAGAAGGAACATTATGAACCTCACGCCTCTCAAGGTAGCGAATATCATCGATGCTGCCCATATCGCCATTATGATCATGGATGTGCGCCTGAAACTGGAACAGGTGGATACGAAGAAAGAGCGCACCAGGAGAACCAGCAGGCTGGCTACCGAAAGAGAGAATATCCAGACTCCCCCCAGGGAACGCGCTACGTCCAGTATGGACGGCCTTCTCAGCTCCCCTACGGTAAAGTATACATTCGGCCAGATCGAAGCCATCAGCGGCTTTGTCAGGGTGATCGAGCGCATAACAGCTTTGAGCAACTCAGCGAGGGGCGCGGTTCCGGAAAAGATAAGGATCCAGAAGACAGATGCGATCGTAAAGACCGCGAGGGACTTCACGTGACGCCGCGTTACCTCGGGGTTCTTCTTTTTGAAAAATAATTTCATCATTGCGAGATATCCGATGATAGAGAGTTCATACATCGCTATTATCAGGAAGATGAACCACCAGAAAGGCCATGTAAAGCAGAATAACCCCACCAGGAAAGCGGAAAATACCGTCCAGAATAGCCTGCCCTTTTCGGACCGGCTGACAGTGGATACGACGTAGGTCCATGCCACGATCAGCGGAAAGATGACATTCAGAATATCCGTGTCAAACCATCCCGCGCAGCTGCGCTGCAAGAGCATAGGTGAAAGGCCCACGAAGAGGCTGGCCGTAAGCGCGCCTATGTACCTTCCGCCGCGGAATGAAAAGAGGAATAAAAACGTTACGAATATCAGCGAGAAAAATATAGGGAGGTAGAACAGGAACCTGAATAACGGCACTTTTATAAAAATGGAAAAGAACTTATAAAGATACCCCGAGAGATAGAAAAGGAGCTGCATCCAATGCATTTCGCGCCCAAGCGGCGCCAGCATAAAGTTATCCCACTGCCTGCCGTTCTTGATCTCGTCGCCCGGATACCCATGTTTTATGACATTACTTACATAGCGGGCCCAGTGCCAGCAATCGAGCTCCATGATATAAGTCTTGCCGGATTCGTCCTGGAACTTATCCTTGAGCTTACCATACAGCTCCTTTACCTGGCTGTCTATGTCCGCCCTGGCCTGTTTCTTGTACTGGCCGAACCTGTTTATTATTATGACCTCGTTCGCCAGAGGGTAAAAATTCGGAAACTTTTTATAAACTTCCTGGGAGATGGATTGACGGATAGATTTTTCTATAATTTCCCTTGCCTGGACCTTTAACTGCGGAAAGTTTATGGGTAACGAGCGGAAATAGAGATTGAGTATCAGGACAACGCACAGGGAGAGGAATAGAAATACTTTGTTATCCGCCAACGCCTTGATGATCTTCAATATCTTATCTATCCTCCGTTTTAACGCGCTCTTTTGCGGGAAACCCGCATGGCTCTAAATGTTACCACACGAACCTGCTCACTTCAAGGCTTTTCCTATGAAACTATTTGTTATTTTCCCCAAGTAGTATATAATGGAAGGCTATAGCCAGCAAGGCTATTGGCAGTTTGTAGGCATATAGTTTTCCGTAGGAAAACTATATAGACAAGCAGTAGGCATCCGGTTTTTGTATGAAAACCGGATAGGGTGAGGGGTATGCAAAGATCGAATCACAAAATGCCTTTTCTGTCGAGGGTAAAACGCTAATTTGGACACGAGTGATATAATGGGACTGTTTTGAATGCGGACTAAAGGCGGGAGATCTTCAGGGTGGCTGACAGGTCAAAAATAATATTCGTGGGATGCCCTGATTACGGTGAAGATAACGTGAGTAAGGCCTTCGAAAGGATCGAGGCCCTCGCCGGTATAAACGGCATCGTTCTACCCGAAAGATCGAAGATCGTCATGAAGCCAAACCTGCTGGCGCCTGACCCGCCGGAAAAGGCGACAACTACCCATCCCGAGATCTTCAGGCACACCGCCAGGCTTTTAAAGAAGCGCGGGAACATCCTGTTTTACGGCGACTCTCCCGGGATCTCCAGCTTCGAAGCCGCAGCGAAGGCCTCCGGCATAGCGGCCGTTGCCCGGGCCGAAGACGTCACTCCGCTCGATTTCAGCAAAGAGAAGACGGTCGATTTCCCCGAAGGCAGGTTCTGCAAAAAATTCCTGATAGCGGACTGCTTGTCACAGGAAACCAGGATCATGAATCTGCCCAAACTCAAGACTCACGCCCAGATGACCTATACCGGCGCGATAAAGAACATTTTCGGCTGTGTGCCGGGCATAAGAAAGCCGGAATTTCACCTGAAGATGCTGAGCGTCGACAACTTCGCCATGATGATAGCGGATCTCCACATCATGCTCAAACCGGCCTTTACCATAATGGACGCTGTCATCGGGATGGACGGCAACGGGCCGAGAGGCGGCACGCCGCGCGCTACAGGTTTTATAATCGCGGGCGCCGACTCTCTTGCGATAGACTCGATATGCGCCAGGATCATCGGCCTGGACCCGGGAGCGATACCGATCCTGAAATATTCCGCGCTCTTCGGCATCGGCAATATAGATCTCGAAAAGATCGAGGTCATCGGCGATGATTGGAGGAAGTTCATAGTGAAAGACTTTAAGAACATCGTTACCCCGGCGTCGTCCGATTTCATCAGCCCGAAGATAACGGCCATACTGAAAAAATTTCTTATAACCGGGCCTGTCGTCGACCGCAAAAAATGTATCCTTTGCATGAAGTGCGCCAAGAAGTGCCCCGTGGAAGGAAAGGCCGTATCATTCAGGCGCGGGAAGATACGGTATGACTACAAAAGATGCATCCGCTGTTACTGCTGCCAGGAGATATGTCCGGAAGGAGCCATATACGTTAAAGAGAGCGTGTGGTGGAAGATCCTAACGGTATTTTACGGCCGGCGGAAGCGGACTAAAATATAAAGGCCTGCAGGCACATGGGAAAGAGCGGGAAGACCATCCTGATCATCAATCCGCCGTCTCCGGAGTCGTTTCAGGCAAACAGGGACTTTATGGGCGGATTCGGAGCCACGAACGCCAAAGGGGTCACCCGCGTGCCGTCGCTAGCGGCCGCATACGTGACCGGAGCTTTGAAGCATGAAGGCTTTGACGCAGATATGATCGATCTGGCGGTGGAGAACGATCCGGAAAGAATAGTCGATTCCATCGGAAAGCCGCCTCTTATAGGGCTGCACTGCGGCACCGCCACATTCAAGGATGACCTCAGGTTTGCGGACCGCGTCAAACAAAAGACGGGGGCGTTCATATTCATGTTCGGCCCGCAGGTGTCCGTCACGCCCGAATACGCTAAGGCCCACTCGTCTCTTGACGCCGTGATCTGCGGAGAACCGGAGTTCGCGTCTGTAGACCTGGCCAAACTGATCATTGCGGGAGAGTCCGACCTCTCGGATATAAAGGGGCTCTGGTGGTGTAAAGACGGGATAGTGAAGAACCCGCCGAGGCCTTTTGAGAAAGACCTTGACCGCATCCCGTTCCCTTATAGAAACGCCAAATATACCGACAGATATTTTTACAGGGACGGCGAAACCCCGTTCATAACGATCCTCGCGTCAAGGGGTTGCCCGTACGACTGCGTATATTGCCCTTATCCCGTATCGCAGGGAACTAAATTCAGGGCCCGTACGCCGCAGAATGTGATCGATGAACTGCTCTATGAAAAGAAGAGGGTGGACTATAAGATGGTGCTCTTTCGCGACCCGGTATTCTCGTTCAACCGCGAAAGGACGATCGAGCTTTGCCGCCTTTTGAAGGAGAATGTAAGCGTGATGTGGCGTTGCGAGACAGCCTGCCTTAACGTAGATAACGAGCTGCTCGATATAATGAAGGCTTCGGGATGCATAGGCATAAATTTCGGCATAGAGACCGGCAGCCCGTCGCTCATAGGCAGATATGCAAAAAAGACCGGCGGGCTGGATAGGATAAAGAGCGTATTCGCCCACTGCAGAAAGATCGGCATGGGGACGATAGGCTTCTTTATGGTCGGCCTGCCGGGCGAGACCAGAAAGACGATGCGCGAAACGCTGAAGTTCGCGATAGAGATCGATCCGGCCGAGGTGAATTTTACCACGGCCACGCCGTTCCCCGGCACGGCGCTCAATAAGATGATGCGCGAGACTGGAAAGATAACCGGGGACGAGTTTGAGGATTTCAGGATATACGGTTGCGTCACCGGCGTTCAAGATATGAAGCCGGAGGAGGTCCGGAGCGAGCTTATAAAAATGTATCTGGCGTTCTATCTGCGCCCGCAACGGCTCATCACGGAGATATCTAAAAATCCGATCCATTTCCTGAAAAAATCTTTTTCAATGCTTTTTCTGCTGATGAAGAGATAGAATAGGGCCCCATGCTAACCATCCTAAG
>JAPLMG010000256.1 GCA_026387165.1 Candidatus Omnitrophota bacterium | reverse complement strand
GTCAGCTCCTCTGCTCCCACAGGCCCCCGCGCGTGTATCTTGTCGGTCGAGATGCCTATCTCCGCGCCCTTGCCGAACTGGCCTCCGTCGGTAAAGCGGGTGGACGCGTTAACGTAAACGCAGGCGGAGTCCACTTCATTCAGAAACTTTTTAGCCGTCTTTTTGTTCTTCGTAACTATCGCGTCGGAGTGGTACGAGCCGTATTTCATTATATGCTCTATTGCCTCACCTACACCATCCACCACCCTGACAGACAATATGAGGTCCAGATATTCCGCATACCAGTCTTCCTCATTCGCCTTCTTTACATCGGATACTATCTTGATAGTTTCACCGCAGCCGCGGATCTCGACGCCTGCGTCCTTGAACCGCTTTATCATGGAGGGCAGGAATTTTTTTGCTATTTTTTTATTTACGAGCATCGTCTCCATGGCATTGCATACGCCGGGCCTCTGGACCTTGGCGTTAAAACAGATCTTTTCGGCCATTTTCAGGTCCGCCGCTTCATCAACATAGGTATGGCAGACCCCTTTATAGTGTTTCATTACAGGGATACTCGAATTGCCGGCAACCTCCCTTATTAAAGATTCTCCGCCGCGGGGTATGACCAGGTCTATAAGGCCTTCCTGGGCCAGAAGAGCGTTGACGATACTTCTATCGGCCTCTCTTATCATCGTTATGGCGCCCTCAGGGACCTTATTCTTCAAGGCTTCATTATTCAGTACCCCGAATATGGCCGTATTGGAATTTATGGCATCACTGCCGCCCCTTAATATGACGCAATTGCCGGATCTTAAAGAGAGGCCTACGCAGTCGCTTGTGACATTAGGGCGCGCCTCGTATATCACAAGGATCACCCCTATTGGAACGCGCACCTTCTTTATCAGGAGAGCATTAGGCCTCGATCTCGTCTCCAGTACCTGTCCTACAGGATCTTTCAACTTTGAGATCTCTGTGAGAGAATCCGCCATAGCTTTTATGCGTTTCTCGTCGAGCGTCAATCTGTCTATCAGCGCTTTGGGCATATTATTCTTCCCGGCGTTTTCTATATCCTTGGCGTTCTGGGCGATCATATACGAGGAGTTATTTATCAAGGCCTTCGCCATCGACTTAAGCGCTCTTGTCTTCACTTTTGGATCGAGACGCGCCATTTTGCGCGACGCGGCCTTCGCTCTCTGGCATAATAGTTTTATGTCGGTCATAGTATCACCAGGCCATCTTTATGGATCGCTTCGATCCGGAACTCTTGAAGCGGGTGCCCACGCGCTTACCGTCAATAATATCTCTTATTATATTTTTTGTCTTGCCGTTCGCTATTACGCACTCTACCCCTGACGCCGTCGCTCTTCCTATCGACTCCAACTTAGACGCCATTCCGCCGGTGCCCAATTCGCATTTGCTTGAGCGCGCAAGCCTAGTAATTTTGGAGGTCATATCATCCACAAAATTTACCTCCGTAGAGACGGTATCGTTCTCATTTATTACAGGGACCGCCTTATGAGAAAATAGCGTCTCGATCGTCTTCTTGATATTCAGGAACCTTGCCCTGTCATCAAAGTCTTCCCGGGTGAGCAGTATCTGCCCCGCCAGATAACCGCGCTCTTTAAAATAACCGCTGTAAAGATGCATCAGGCTGCTCTGGCCTATGGAAGCCGCCGCCTGCAGTTCCTCCAGCTTCACGGGCCTTTTTTTCATGTCTAAAAGGCCCATTCCGGCGCCTATGGCCCCGGATGTAACCACTATGACCTTTAACCCTTTATCAAGGATATCGGATATCTGGCCTATAAGGCCCTTAAGAAAAACCTTATCCAAAGATTTATCGGTACTGGCTATGACCTTTGTTCCGATATTTATTACTACTACTTTATTTTTTGACATTCTTTTTCAAGCTCTTCGCATTTTTGTAAACCGCGCTCAATAGCTCCTTTATGCCTTCTCCCGTAGCCGCCGACATAACAATTACCGGCTTACCCCGAATATGCTTTTTGAATCTCTTTACGTTCTCTTTCGCGCCATCTA
>JAPLMG010000247.1 GCA_026387165.1 Candidatus Omnitrophota bacterium | reverse complement strand
AGAATAAAAGAGCGGTACATGGCGACCAGCTCCGCGACTCTTTCACATTTATACGATAAGATGGGAGAAGATAAGGAGAGGATGCCGGGTGACAGGTTGAACGAGGCCATAGGCGCTTATGTAAAATATAAGGATCTCCTCACCAGCATAAAGAAGATGAATAATATAGACACTCCCATACATATATATATTGCCGAAAAGAACGGTCTGCGCATGATGTTGACCACAGACAATATATTTTTAACAGGCGCCGTTTATGGCATGAAGACGGAAGCCTCCAATGCGCTATCCACGGGCTTGCCTCAATCCACAGGGATCTACCGTGACAAGGACGGAGTGTGGATATCTGCATACGCCCCCGTTCCGGCGGTATATTCCGAAAAAGACAAGATGCTGGTTGAGATAAATTACAGCATAGGCTCATATATAAACAGATTGCACAAGGAGATGGGGATAATATTGTCCATATGCCTGCTGGGATTTTTAGGGGCGGCATTTATAAGCCACAGGCTTGTAACGGCTGTCGTCTATGCCATAAAAAGATTGGATGAAGCAGCCAGGGGACTGGAAAGAGAGAATTACAACACGCCTGTAAACGTGAAGTCTGATGACGAAATAGGCCATCTTGCCGACACGTTCGAAAAATTAAGATTATCTATAAGGGGTAAGATAGACGAGCTGAAACTCGCTATAGTCCGGGAGAAGAGGGCGCATCTTGAGTCGATAGTCGCGCTTACCAATGCGATAGAGATGAGAGACCCTTATACAAAGGAGCATCTCAGCAGGGTAGTCAGGTATGCCCTGTTGATCGCCAAAGGCATGTGTCTGAATAAAGACGAAATGATAAAACTGAAATACGCCTGTTTCCTGCATGATATAGGGAAGATATACATAGAGGAGAGCCTGCTTAAGAAGGCCAGTCTCTCTCAAGAGGACTTCGATGAGATAAAGAAGCATTCTGAGCGCGGAGCGAAGATCATAGAGGGCATCTACTTCCTCGAGGGCGTGAGAGAAGCTGTCCTGTATCATCAGGAGCGTTACGATGGTAAAGGTTATCCTTCGGGGCTCGTGGGCAGCGAGATACCGCTTCTTTCGCGTATAGTTTCAATAGCCGATGCGTTCGATGCCATGACCAGCGAGAGGCCGTATAAAAGAAAGATGAATTTTATGGAAGCGATGGACGAGATAGAGAAAAGCTCGGGCACCCAATTCGACCCGGAGCTGTGCGCCATATTCCTTAAATACAGAGGCTCGATAGAAGATATAGCGAAGAAACATTTCGAATATCCCTCCGAATAACACCTTTTATTATGCTCAATAAAAATAGAGTAAAAGAGATATTGAGGATTTTGAGAAGG
The DNA here is from genome assembly GCA_026387165.1 of Candidatus Omnitrophota bacterium. Taxonomy (GTDB): domain Bacteria; phylum Omnitrophota; class Gorgyraeia; order 2-01-FULL-45-10; family 2-01-FULL-45-10; genus 2-01-FULL-45-10. The sequence goes on along the minus strand of JAPLMG010000247.1, from coordinate 3,940 downwards.
GCGTATGGGGCGCCGCCCGGGCGGCGCAGATCAGACCCTATAGATGAGATTGTGCGGACGATCCTTTCGCAGAATACCAACGATACAAATTCGCTCAGGGCATTTGCCGTATTAAAGCGGAAATTTAAGTCATGGGAAGGGCTGCTCAATACGGATACCGCAAAATTAGCCCGCCTGATAAAATATGCGGGGCTTGCCAATATAAAAGCGGAGCGGATAAAAGAGGCCCTTTTAGAGATAAAACGGCGTGAAGGCAGATTAAGCCTCGGGTCTTTGAAGAATATGGGCACGGGCGAGGCCATCTCCTATCTTAAATCACTAAAAGGGGTTGGCCCCAAGACCGCCGCATGCGTTCTATTGTTCAGTTTTGGGAAACCCGTAATGCCTGTCGATACACATATATACAGGGTTGCCAAAAGGCTGGGCCTGATTGGCCCAAAGGTCAGCATAGAGGAAGCGCATGTGTTTTTAACCACAATGTTTTATAAAGAACTTGTCCCTCGACGCGGTTTGCTTCGCAAACCTTGCTCGGGATCAAGCCCTGACTCAATAACAGCAGGCTTTATATATTCATTTCATTTAGGTATAATAGAGCACGGTCGAAAGACTTGTAAGGCGCAAAACCCCAGATGTGGGGTTTGTTTATTATATAGTTTGTGCAGATTCAAGTAAGAAAAATGGGGACACCTATTTTTATGCACTCGTGTCCAAATCAGCGTTTTACCCTCGACGGAAAAGGCATTTTGAGATTCGATCTTTGCATACCCCTCACCCTTGCCCTCTCCCCTAAAAGGGAGAGGGAATTTCCTCATAATTTCCTCTCCCCCAAGGGGGGAGAGGATTAAGGTGAGGGGGAAATTGTGCTAATTTGGACAGTAGTGATTTTTATGCAGTGTTTTATTGATAAAAAATGAGTGTCCCCATTTTTCTCGGTGTGGGGTCGCAATAACGAGGTGCTGAATGTTACGCAAAGCCACTGTCGGTGATGTGAAGAAGATTCAAAAGCTGGTTAACTTTTATGCCAAAAAAGAGAGGATGCTTCCGCGCTCTCTGAACGAGCTTTACGAGAACATAAGAGACTTCTTCGTATATGCCGAAGGCGATAATATATATGGATGCTGCGCTCTGCATGTAGACTGGGAGGACCTCGCTGAAATAAAGAGCCTTGCAGTAGGGAGTAAAAGGTGCGGCAAGGGAATAGGAAAGAAGCTCCTGGAAGAGTGCCTTAAGGATGCCAAAGGCTTGAAGGTGCGCAGAGTATTTGCCCTGACCTACATACCCGAATTTTTTGAAGCCTTCGGTTTCAAGATCGTCGATAAGAAAGAGCTTCCCCATAAGATATGGAGCGAATGTATAAGGTGCATGTACTTTCCTGATTGCAAAGAGATAGCCTTGGTGAAAGAAATTTAGAAGCAGTGCATAGTAAATAGCATTTAGTAAATAGTATTTAGTAAATAGTTACGGGTCGCACTATATACTATATACTATTTACTAACGACTAACAGCAAGAGAGTTAAGAATGCCGCATACGATTACCGAGAAGATTCTGCTAAAACATACGAAGCTGAAGGATATCCACCCCGGCGTTTTTATAAACGCGAAGGCCGATCTCTACTTAGGCAACGATATTACCGCGCCTCTCGCGATAGAAGAATTTGAGGCTTTAGGGGTCAAGAATGTATTTGATAAGAAAAGAATAGTTTTGGTTCCCGACCACTTCGCCCCGGCGAAGGACATGAAGAGCGCCAACCAGTGTAAGGTGCTCGCGAATTTCGCCGGGAAGCACGGCATAAAGAATTATTTCGAAGTAGGCCGGATGGGCATAGAGCACGTGCTTCTGCCTGAGATGGGGCTGGTGGTTCCGGGGGACCTGATAATAGGCGCCGATTCGCATACCTGCACTTACGGCGCCGTCGGCGCTTTCTCGACAGGGGTAGGCTCTACCGACCTTGCCGCCGCCTATGCTACGGGCGAATGCTGGTTCAAGGTACCGGAATCGATGAAATTCGTCATCTCCGGACGGCTGAATAAGTGGGTGGGCGGCAAGGACCTGATACTGCAGATCATAGGCGATATCGGAGTATCCGGGGCCCTTTACAGGGCCATGGAATTCACCGGGCCGGTTATTGAGAATCTGCCCATGGATGACAGGTTCACCATGTGCAACATGGCCATCGAGGCGGGCGGGAAGAATGGTATTATAGCTGCCGATAAGATAACCAGAAGATACGTGAATGAGGCTTTAAAGTTCGGTAAGAAGTCGGGGGTAGATCAGAAGAGAAGCGGCAAATTTTATTCAAGCGACCCGGACGCCAAGTACGCCGAGACGCGTGAATATGACGCGCGTAAAATAGAACCTGTCGTTGCAGTCCCGGACTTGCCGAGCAATGTAAAGCCCGTAACCGCGTTAAAAAATGTTTCCATAGATCAGGTAGTGATAGGCTCCTGCACCAACGGCAGGATATCGGACTTAAGGTTAGCGGCGAAGATACTGCGCGGTAAGTCGATCAGTTCGACAATAAGATTAATAGTCATACCGGGAACGCAGAATGTATATCTGCAGGCCGTAAGAGAAGGGTTGGCTAAAGTTTTTGTGGAGTCGGGAGGATTCTTCTCTACGCCTACCTGCGGCCCTTGTCTCGGAGGGCACATGGGAATATTGGCCGAAGGCGAGAGAGCTATATCGACCACCAACAGGAACTTTGTCGGCAGGATGGGGCATGTTAAGAGCGAGGTCTACTTATCGAATCCGGCGGTTGCCGCGGCAAGCGCCATTAAGGGCCGGATCGCCCATCCGGAAGAAGTCGTATAAGACGTGTTGAAATTTATAGAAACTTGTGGAAATTAGTAGAAATTATTTGTACAACAAATTTCAATAAATTTCCTAATTTCCATAAGTTTCAAGATATGGAAGTGAGCTATGATCTATAAAGGGCATGTGCACAAGTTCGGAGATGACATTAATACCGACGAGATAATACCGGCCCGCTATTTAAATACAACCGATAAAACGGAGCTTGCCGGCCACTGCATGGAAGACACTGATAAAGATTTTTCCAAAAGAGTAAGACCGGGTGATATAATCGTGGCGGGCAGAAATTTCGGCTGCGGCTCATCCAGAGAGCACGCGCCCATAGCCATTAAAGCGGCGGGCATCGCTTGTGTCATAGCCGAAAGCTTTGCCAGGATATTTTCGAGAAACAGTATCAATATCGGACTGCCTATAGTCGAGTCGCCCGACGCCTCAAAAGATATTAAAAAAGGCGATACCGTTTCGGTAGATACGGTCAAAGGTGTTATAAAGAATATCGCCCGAAAGAAGAGCTACAAATTCGAGAAGTATCCGCCCTTTATGCGGAAGATCATCAGGGCGGGTGGGCTTATGGCACAGTTAAAGAAACATAAATAGTTTATTGTGTTTATTGTGTTGTTTGGGTTTATTGTGTTAAGGTCAAAACCCAATAAACGCTATAAGCCCAATAAACTCAATAAACGAAAGTATTGGAGGGTTGTTTAAGTGGCTAAGGAGAGGCAGTATAAGATAGCGGTCATAGGAGGAGACGGGACCGGCCCGGAGGTGGTATGCGAAGGGTTGAAGGTCATGGATGCGGCGTCAGAGAAATTCGGGTTCAAATATTCAAAGACTATATTAGATTACGGCGGAGAGAGATATCTTAAGACCGGAAAGATAATATCGGATAAAGAGATAAAGGACTTAAAGAAGTTCGATGCCATATATTTGGGGGCCATAGGACATCCTGATGTGAAGCCCGGTATACTGGAGACCGGCCTGCTGCTAGGCTTGAGGTTCGGCCTGGATCAATATATAAATTTGAGGCCGGTGAAGCTCTATAACGCGGACTTCTGCCCGATAAAAGAGAAGAAGCCGGAGGATATAGATTTTGTTGTGATTAGAGAGAACTCGGAAGGCCTCTACAAG